>CAKSOR010000016.1 GCA_934477985.1 uncultured Eubacteriales bacterium | reverse complement strand
CGACTCCTCGCGGCCGAACGCCACAGAGAACGCCACGCCGAATACCGACTCAAGCGACAAAAGCAGCGACGCCGTCGACGGAGTCGTGTACTTCTGCCCGAAATTCTGCAAGAGCAGCGCCGTCGCGGTACAGCCCGCCATAAGGTAAAGTACGCTCAGTATCATCTCGGTGTTCCAGACGATCGCCCCCCAGCTGCCGCGGTCAAAAATCAGCGAGCAGATACCCGCCGCGACTCCAGCCGACGCAAACTGGAAAATCGTCAGAAGCACCGGGTCGCGCCCCTCAGAAAACTTCGAGACCGCGATTATGTGCAGCGCGTAAAAAACTCCGCCGCCCAGCGTCAGCACATCGCCCATCCGGATCGTGAAATCGTTCGTCAGTGAAACAAGTCCGATTCCCACAAGACAGATCAGCGCAGCCGTGATATTGTAGACGTCCGGCTTCTTCTTCGTGATGCCCCAAGCCATGAACGGCACCATGACAACGTAAACCGCCGTCAGGAACGCGTTTTTGCCGGGCGTTGTGTCAGTTATGCCGAGCGTCTGCAAGGTGTACGCCGTGAAGAGCAGAATCCCGAAGAACGAGCCGTACAGTACCTGCCACTTGTCGAGCTTCCTGAAGTTCCTGTGGAATATCAGCGACAGGAGCACCGACGCCCCCAGAAACCTTATCGCCAGCAGCGTCGACGTCGGCATCGTGTCGGTCACATCCTTCACGATTATAAATGAGCTTCCCCAGATGATCGTCGCCACGACCAGCGCCAGTTTCGCGAGTGTCGTTATTTTCTTTTCTTTCATTTCTTTTCTCTTTTCTTCCTGAAGATAAATTTAAAGCCGGAGCGGCGCTCTTCACACCCTCGCGGCTTCGTGTTCCGTTTTGGCGGAATCACATGTTCGACTCGACGTACTCGACAAGGTCGCGCACCGTCTTGAGGTTAGGAATCTCATCGTCCGATACCGAAACGCCGAAATTCTCCTCGATCGCCATCAGTATCTCGACGACATCGAGCGAATCCGCTCCGAGATCCTCCATTATGTTGGTGTCCTCCGTGATCTCCTCCGAGTCCGAACGGAGCTGCTTTGCGATGATGTCCGCGATTTTCTCAAACATTGTTTTTTCCTCCTGAAATTATTTGTCCGACCGGTCAAGCCGACCGGAACCTGTGTTTTTTGAGCTTTGAATCTCTATACTCAAACATTATATAATATATTCCGCGTTTTTTCAAGTGGAGAAGGAAAATTTTTCAATTTATTTACTTTTTGTGGAGGGTATACTATACATGCCGGAGCATCTCTCACAGCATTGTGGAAAGCGCTTTGTAAACCTTTTCACGGCTCGGATTTTTTATACGCAACATAGAAAATTCCATACCGCGCTTGACATTTTTTTATGAACATGATATAATAATCCTGTGAGCCTCAAGGCAGCCTCCGCTGCCTGACTCAGAGCTTTTAACCCAAAAGGAGGGCAAAAATTGCGTACAGCCGACCAGAACGCGATCAAACGCGATAACATCGGAAATATCTTCGACGCTCTCCGTCACGGTGAACGCACCCGATCGGAACTGTCAGCCGTGACCGGCCTCAGCCTGATGACAATCGGCAAGACAGTCGACCTGCTCACCGACGCCGGGCTCACCACCCAGCAAAAGATCCGCGCCGCCTCAGCCGGTCGGAGCAGTCTCTCCTGCCGTATAGCCGACCGCGCCATGCTCGTCTACGATCTCTCGGACGGCATGTCGGTCTCCTCAGTCGATATACTGACCAATGTAAAGTCGAAATATTCGACCGACCGGGAAAATTTTGCGCTCACCGCCGCCGAAGCCTTCTTCGACGCCTCAAAGGACGGCGATCTCATAGGCCGCGGACTCATTCTCCCCGACAAAGCGCCCGACGAAGCCGCGCGGCTCTTCGCCGCTCTCGAGCCGAACCGCCCCGACGCCACGCTCACCCGCACAAAAGCCGCAGCGCTCGCCGCCTGCTCCGACGAGCCGATCGGCGTCTTCATCTCGGTCTCGGACACTCTCGATATGATCTCCGGCGCTGTGACGGCAGACAGCCAGTTGCTCGGCGGACTCTTCGCGAAGACCGATTTCGCAAGACTCGGCACTCCGGAATCAGTCATAGACGCCGCCGAAGCGCTTCTGTCGCCGGCAGTCATCCGCGTCTGGTCGCCGCCCGAAGCCGCTGAAAAGCTCCGCGGCAGGCTTACATCGCCGGCAAAGCTCGAATTTCTGACCGATCCCGATCTTCCGATAAGGGGCGCCGCGAAGCTGCTGATCTCAAAGCTCTGAGCCGTCTTCCATAATTTTCCTGAATACATCGCCGCAGCTCGGCAATAATATTCCCGTAGCCACGAGAGATGATCGCGGCTCAAATCAATCCCAAAGGTAGGAAAAGAATTATGGAAAACAAGACTCCCAACACCAGCATCGAGTGCTCGGTCAAGCAGTGCCAGAATCACTGCCAGAACGAGGACTACTGCACCCTCAACACCGTCCGCATCGCGACTCACGAGCCGAACCCGACTGTATGTCAGTGCGTAGACTGCGAGTCCTTCGTCAAGAAGAGCTGCGATTCCTGCCACTGAGTCCCTAAGCGTCGGCAATCCTGCCGTCAAAAGAGCCGCCGGGAGCTTTTCCCCGCGGCTTTTTTGTGCGTTTTCATTATTGACAAACCGCCGCATATGTGATATAATGAACTAAGGATAAGCTGAATAAACCGTTTTTTTGCGATGAAAAGGCTTGAATTTATGGGCTTTTCAGAGCAAAAAAACATCAAATCAGTGTTTTCTCTGAATTCTTTTCGAAAGGAGCGGACATCTTGCCGCGCAGAAAAAATGGAGCGGACATCGTCGTCGAAACGCTCATCGCGGAGGGAGTCGACACGGTCTTCGGCTACCCCGGCGGCAATGTGCTCGGAATCTATGATTCGCTCGAGCGCAAACGTCGATACATAAAACATATACTCACAGCGCACGAGCAGGGCGCGGCTCACGCAGCCGACGGCTTTGCCCGCGCCTCGGGAAGGGTCGGAGTCGTCATCGCGACCTCGGGTCCGGGCGCTTCGAATCTCGTCACCGGAATCGCGACCGCCTACCTCGATTCCTCGCCGCTCGTCGCGATAACCGGTAACGTCGACACGACTCAGATCGGTCGTGATTCCTTCCAGGAGCTCGACATCGCCGACATCACGATGCCGATAACCAAGCACAATTACATCGTAAAGGACATAAACAAGCTCGGCGCGATCCTGCGCGAGGCTTTCGCGATCGCGAGATCGGACCGCAAAGGTCCGGTACTCGTCGACATACCGCGCGACATACAGGCGGCAGGCTGTGATCTTCCCCTCCCCGACGCCCTTCCGGTCAGCGGTGAGACCGAGCTCTCGCCGGAGCTCCTCGAGTCGCTCTCAAAAGCCGCCGCGATCATCAAAGACGCGAAGCGCCCGCTTATCTACTGCGGCGGCGGAGCGGTCAGCGCCGGAGTCGGAAAACTCGTGACGGAGCTTTCCGAAAAGCTCGACGCGCCGATCGGGTGCAGTCTGATGGGACTCTCAGCGATTCCGGACTGCCCTTCAAAGCTCGGACTGACAGGAATGCACGGGCGCGGATACGCTACGAAAGCCGTCTGCGAAGCCGACGTGATAATCGCGGTCGGGGCACGCTTCACCGACCGTGCGACCGGCGCGCGCGGAGAATATGTCAGCGGCGCGAAAATCGTCCAGCTTGACATCGACCCCGCCGAGGTCGACAAGAACGTCCGCGACGCGGCGTATGTCATCGGCGAACTCGGAACGACGCTCAGACTGCTGATCGACGCCGTTCCTGAGTCGAGCCACCCCGAGTGGCGCGCGCGGACCGCGAAGCCCGAAAAGCTCCCCGAAACCGGCTTCACCCCATTTTCGATAATCGACCGTGTCGCCGAAAGAACCTCCGGCTGGCTTGTCGCCACAGATGTCGGACAGCATCAGATGTGGGTCGCGCAGGAGTACCCGATAACGACAGCTCGGAGCTTCATCACAAGCGGCGGACTCGGGACGATGGGCTTCGGAATGGGCGCGGCGATCGGCGCGAGCGTCGCTGAAAAACGCCCGGTCGTGCTCTTCACAGGCGACGGCAGCTTCGGGATGGATTTAATCGAGCTCGCCACCGCCGCGACATACAAAATCCCGCTGATGGTCATTGTAATGAACAACTCGTCGCTCGGAATGGTCAAGCAGTCGCAGGAGATTATCTACAAACGCACAAGTCAGTCGAAGCTCTCGCGGAAGACCGATTTCGTGAAGCTCGCCGAGGCTTTCGGCGCGCACGGCTTCAGAGCATCGACAAACGAAGAGCTCGCCGCGGCGCTCGACAGCGCGATAAAGCTCATAAACAGAAGGACACCGACGCCCTGCGTCATCGATTGCGTAATCGACCCGGACGAGAAAGTCAGCCTTTATGGAGGGAACAAATGAACAGTGACAGATTCGTGCTCGGCGTGCTGGTCGCGAACCAGTACGGCGTGCTTATGAGGGTCTCTAGTCTCTTCGCCAGACGCGGCTTCAATATCGACAGCCTGACCGTCGGCGAGACCGAGAACCATGAATATTCCCGGATTACAATAGCGGCGCGCGGCGACGACGCTACCCGCGAGCAGATAATAAAGCAGCTGCGGAAGCTCCACGACGTCGTGAAGATCGACATAATGCCGCCCGAATCGACCGTCATCCGCGAGCTCATGCTGATCAAGCTCCGCGCGACCGGAACAACGCGCGGCGAGATAATCGACGCGGTCAACGTCTTCCGCTGCAAGGTCGTCGACTTCACGCCGGACGAGATGTGCATCGAGATGACCGGTCAGCCGTCGAAGATCGACGCCTTTATCGACTTCGTCGCGCCGTACGGAATAATAGAAATGTGCAGAACCGGTGTGGTCGCGGTGGAACGCGGCAGCGGCTCGCTCGATTCATGAGAAAGGAACAGCAATGCGAAACATAAAGATCTTCGACACAACCCTCCGCGACGGCGAACAGGCTCCCGGATGCTCGATGAACCCCGAGGAAAAGCTCGAGGTCGCAAAACAGCTCGAAAAGCTCGGCGTGGACATAATCGAAGCCGGCTTTCCGGTCTCCTCGAAGGGAGATTTCGACTCGGTCGCCGAGATAGCGGCTGCCGTGAAGAACTCGACCGTCTGCGGACTCGCCAGAGCCGTCCCCGGCGACATCGACGCGGCTTATGAGGCGATAAAGCGCGCGAACTCGGCGCGTCTGCACGTCTTTGTCGCGACTTCGCCGATACACATGCGATACAAGCTCAAGAAGAGCCCCGAGGAGGTTCTCGCGCTCGCGTCCGAAATGACGGCTTACGCGAAGAAGTACTGCTCGGACGTAGAGTTCTCGGCTGAGGACGCGACAAGAAGCGACCCGGAATTCTTAGTCAAAGTCGTCTCCGCCGCGATAAAGTCCGGCGCCACAACGATAAACATCCCCGACACGGTCGGCTACACCACGCCGGGCGAGATGAAGCGGCTGATCGGATTCCTGCGTGAGAAGGTCGAGGAGATAGACAAGGTAACGCTCTCGGTGCACTGCCACAACGATCTCGGCTGCGCGGTCGCGAACTCGCTCGCCGGAGTGCTCGGCGGCGCCGGGCAGATCGAGTGCACGATAAACGGCATCGGTGAGCGCGCCGGAAACACCGCGCTCGAGGAGGTCGTGATGGCGCTGAAGACCCGCGCGTCTGTCTACGACGCGACCTGTAATATCGACACGACGCAGATCTACCGCTCGAGTAAGATGATCTACCACATCATCGGTCAGTCCGCGCCGATAAACAAGGCGATTGTCGGCGCTAACGCCTTCGCGCACGAGTCGGGCATCCACCAGCACGGAGTTTTAGCCGCCAAGGAGACTTACGAGATAATCTCACCCGAGTCGATAGGCAAGACTCCGAACAAGATGGTGCTCGGCAAGCACTCGGGACGCCACGCCTTCGAGGAGAGGCTCTCTGAGCTCGGCTTTGAGCTCACAAAGGAGCAGCTCGACGAATATTTCGAGAAGTTCAAGGAGCTCTGCGACAAGAAAAAGACGGTCAGCGACCGCGATCTCGAGGCTATGATCAGCACGAAGAGCGTCGCGGGAGTTTACACGCTCGACCGCTTCGACGTCCACGCCGGAAACTACACGAGTCCGTCCTGCGTCATCAGACTGAAGCGCGACGACCAGGTTCTCGAGGAGGTCGCGCTCGGCGACGGACCTATTTCGGCGGCTTACAACGCTATAGACAAGATAATGCATCTCCCGCCGCACAGGCTCGAGAACTACTCGATAAGAGCGACTTCCGAGGGACGCGACACGCTCGGCGAAGTCCTTGTGAAGGTCAGCTGCGGCGACGAGATCTACAATGGGCGAGGGCTTTCGACCGATATTATCGAGTCGTCGATACTCGCCTACCTCCACGCGGCGAACAAATTCGTCCTGCCGGAGTGATATGCGCTCTACAGTTGTTAAATATATGTTAAATTCTGACAGTTGGCGTTGACAAACGCCAGCTGTTTTTGTTATAATGTGTACAGAAAGGATTCTATAAATATGGAGAGTGCCAATGAAACTTCGTCTTATCGCGCTTTTACTCGTCATATCCGTTATATTTTCCCTGTCCTCCTGCGGCAGAACAAAGACAGCCGAAAAGACAAGAGTCGACCACGTCTTCAAGGCGACCGCGATCGACACAGACGGCTTCAATATAACGTCGGTCTGCGCGTCAGACGGAAAGGCTTTCGCCTTCGGGAGCGCGCCGGACGGCGGGACGCACGGAATCTGCGTCGCGGTCGACACGAATCTCGCGTCTGAGCAAATCGAATTTCAGCTGAAACCCGGCGACAGGATCGAAAGCTCGACCGCCACGACGGACGGAGTTCTTCTGATGATCGTTCAGAACGACCAGACGATCAAGCTCGACCGCTTCAGGGACGGCGTACTCGCCACGCTTGAGCCCGACCTGACCGCGCGGCTCGGCTACTACTCCGGGTTTGTTCGCCCGACGGTCGACGCGGACGGCAATATATTCTTCGCAAGCGGAGACACGTTGACCGCGTTTGACAGCGGTTTAAAAGAGCTTTTCAAAATCGAAATCGACGGAGCGTTTCACCGCGCCGGAGTGATCGGCGGCAGAGTCTTCGCCGTCTTCACTGATGACTCTGAACACAGACTCAGAAGCTGCTTCATCGACACGTCCGGAAAACGTCTCGGGGATGAGATTGAGTTCCCGGAAGGTGTGCGCCCGAATCTCGATCAATTCTACAGCGCGCCTGGATACGATCTGTATGAGCGCGACGACACCTCGATTTGCGGCGTCGACCTCACAGAGCAGACATTGACGAAGCTCGTCGACTTCGTGAACTCCGGGTTCGTGCCGGACGATGTGCGTGAGCTCGCGATGATTGACGCCGAAAGCGCTGTTTTCCTCGCAGCGGCTGACAGCGGCAATTCGCTCTTCATGATGAAGAAGCTCCATGAGGACGAGATTCCCGAGAAGTACGTTATAAACGTAGCTTACCGCGCCGGAATCAACCTCGAGCGCGCCGCGGTGAACTTCAACCGCGAGAGCCGGAGCTATCAGATAAGGCTTGTCGACTACAACACATTCGCGACCGACGGCGACCGGCTCGGCGAAGACAGACTCGAGAAGGAGCTTCTGACCGACTCCGCGCCAGACATAATCGCGCTCGACTGCTTTCCTAACCGGAGCGGCAGCTGGACAGCGCAGGGCGCGTTCGCCGACCTGAACGAATTTCTTGACTCCGACCCGACCTTTGAGCGCCCGGATTATTTTAAGAGCCTGCTCGATGCTGTTCACGATGGAAAAATCTACCGGCTGATCACAAATTTCTCACTGCAAACCATCGTCGTGAGCGCGGAATACGCTCCCGACTCGTGGGACACCGCGGGATTCCTTGAGTTCGCAAAGAACCTTCCCGCAGGCAAGTACATTGCCGGCGGACTCGGGCGCGACGGACTCCTGAATCTGGCTCTCGGACCAACGCTCGGCGGATGTGTTGACTTTAAGACCGGTCGGTGCGACTTCGACACCGAGACCTTCCGTGAGCTCCTCGAATGCGTTAAAGGCACTCCGAAGAAATTCAGCTATCGGAACACCCTCTCGGGCGACGACCTAGCTGACTACAGCGCCGATCCGCAAAAGCCATACCGCGACGGGAAGATCGTTATAAACGACGAGCTCGGCGGTATAGAGCGCTTTTCCGATTTTATTCAATGCGCGAACTTTTACGGCGGCTTCGGAAAATCGCGCTTCATCGGCTTTCCGTCCGACACTGGCGGTGCGGCTTACATCCTGCCCGAGATGAGCTTTGCGATCAACAAAAAGAGTCTCGTAAAAAACGGCGCTTGGGAATTCCTCAAAGCCCTGCTCGAGTACTCCGGCGAACTTGCCGCGGGCGGATTCCCGGCAAAGATCGACGATTTTAAAAAGATGTGCGAAAAGAATGTCGGGGACTGGAACTTTGTGACGTCAAAAGGCGTCAAATTCATTGGAAGAGACATGACATACGCCGAGGCGGAGAAGACGCTCGCCGATTTTCAGAAGAAAAAGAACCGCCCAGCCGAAAACGGCGTCCTCGCGCAGACGACGCCCGAATACGTTGACCTGTTAATTGAGCTAGTGGATGACGCCGTATGCGTCTCAAGCGACCTCTACCGCATCATTTCGATGATAAACGAGGAGGCGCAGATGTATTTCGAGGACGAGAAATCGCTCGATGAAACCGTTAAGATAATTCAGGACAGAGTTTCGACGTACATGTCAGAAAGGTATTGAGATGAAAAAACGAATCGTTTCCCTGCTTCTCGCGGCGGTGTGCGTCGCCGCACTGTTCCCCTCCTGCGGCGAAAAAGCGCCACAGAAGTCGAAGGTCGACCACGTCTACAGATCCCGTGACCTCGGGCTCGGCGACGTCCGGACAGACAACATCCTCGCAAACGACAAGACGATCATCGTGAGCGGCACTGAGACGCTTGGCAGCGGCTCACAATATGTCGTGATAAGCGTCGATTTCTCGTCGGGCGCGGATAATCTCAGCTCTGTAAAACGTGTGATAGAGCTTTCGGACAGCGAGTCGGTCAGCGCGACGGCGCTCGAGCCGGACGGAGACGTTCTGATTCTGAAATCCGACACCAATAAGGACGGAAAAACGACCTTCTCACTCGACCGGCTCGGCGGCGACACAGAGACGATCTGCGACGATGTCGGCTCGCTTATAGAGTCGGACGGCAGCGATTCGCTCTTCGCCGGAAAGAACCTATACCTGACCGATCTCGCGGTCGACTCGGACGGCAGGATTTATGTCGGATGCAGCTACGCTGTCGCCGTGCTCGACAGCGACTGCGAAAAGCTCTTCGAAATCTCTGTCCCGGGGCGCATGGACACCCTCTCGACGACCGCCGACGGCAGAGTCTACGCGTCCTTTCGCGACAACTCGTTCACCGGGCAGATACGCTTTATCGACACTGAGACAAAGAAGTTCGGCGACACGCTGAAGCTCCCCGACATGAGCGGCTACTCGAACGCCGCTCTCTTCGTAGGTCCGGGCTACGACCTCTACATAAAGGACGACGACGCGGTGCGCGGTATTGACCTGAACGCCCTCGAAACAGTTGAGCTTCTGAACTTCATGAACTCGGATTTCAACGGCAGCGCGGTGCGCTACGCGGCGGTGATTGACGCCGACACGATAGTGCTCGGGTGCATAGACACCTACGGCACAGAGCCGGAATACGGCGTATACCTGATGACCCGCGTCCCCGACGACGAGATTCCCGAGAAGGTGATTATCCGCGTCGCCTACAACTACAGCGGGTTTTCCGGGCTCCGCAGGGACGTCATAAACTTCAACCGCCAGAGCGACGAATATCGAATAAATCTCGTCGACTACAACCAGTTCGAGCCGGTCGACGAGTACGACTACGACAACAGTAAACTGCTTGAGCGTGACCTGCTGTCCGACAGAGCGCCCGACATAATCGTCACGACCGATTTCAACGCCGCCGACGAGTGGATGGACAAGGGCGCGTTCACCGACCTCTCGAAATACGCCGACGAGGAGTTCCTGAGCGGATATTTCGACAGCGTGCTCTCGATGTGCGTCGACCGGAAGGGGCGGATGTACCAGTTCATCACTGATTTCAGACCGCGGACGGTCGCGGCGGGCAGTGATTACGTAAAGCCCGACTGCTGGGACATCGACGGCTTCCTCGACTTCGCGACCGCGCTCCCTGACGAGAAATTTCTGCTTGAATACACATATCAGATCGCGCTGCTCGATTTCACGCTCTGCGCGTCGCTTGACAGCTTCATCGACTTCGGGAAAGCAGTGTGCGATTTCGACACACCGACCTTCCGCAGGCTTCTTGAATATCTGAAGGACGTGAAAAAGGCGGCATACTACGAGACGCTCTCGGGCGACGACCTCAGAGACTACGAGCTCGACGCCTGGAAGCCCTACCGCGAAGGGAATGTCCTGCTCCTTGAGACCGGCGCGTCCGACCTGCGCTCATATCTGCAAGCGACCGTCAAGTTCGGCGAGGGCAAGTCGAAATTTATCGGCTACCCGGCGGGCAGTCATAACGGCGCGCTGATCAAGCCCCATACGAGCTTCGCGATAAACGAAAAGAGCGGCTTCAAGGACGCCGCGTGGGATTTCATCCGCTTTGTCGCCGAAAACGGCGCGGCGAACAACAACTCCTTCCCGTCGAATGTCGGGCGTTTCGATAAGATCTGCGCGGGCGAGCTCGGAAATTACTACTATTTCGAGGGCAGCGGCAGCATGAGATTCGAGTCGACGGTCGAAAGCGAGGTCATGGCTGAACTGAAGGAGCGGATCAGAAATGGCGACTACGACGGCAGCGGAGTGCTCGCCAAGGTCGATGAAGCCTGCGTCGCTTCGCTGAAAGAGCTTATAAACAACGCGGGACCCTACCCGGACACCGAGCTCAGGATAATAGAGATGATCTACGAGGAATCCCGGATGTATTTCGCGGGCGAGAAATCGCTCGAAGACACGATCAAGATAATCCAGGACAGAGTTTCGACCTATCTCGCCGAGAAAAAGTGAGTGAATTCTACAGGTGTAAATTATTTGTTAAATGTACCCAATCTATATTTACAAATATCACTGTTTATGCTATAATTGAGTTATCAAGATTTCTGCTTTTTATAATAGTATCCAAGGAGAAACGCCATGAAAACACGCATACTTTCGCTCGCCCTGACCGCCGTCCTGATGATAAGCGTCATCCCGCTGTCCTCCTGCGGCGGCAGCAAGAAACCGCCCAAATCAAAGGTCGACCACGTCTACAAGGCGACCGAGCTTGAACTCGGGGAGAATGTCAGTCCGACCTCACTCATCACGACAAAGGACGGCGTCACCGTCTACGCGTCAGAGGTGCTGAACGCCGACACCGAGAAACGCGAGATACAGAATATCCTGATAAACATTGACAAGGCGACCGGAGAGTCGGAAAAAATAGTGCTCGGAAAGTCGGACAGTGCTAATGGCTACATTCAGAATATCGCCTCAGCTCCCGACGGCGCGATAATACTACAGCGCCAGAAATACGACCAGGAAAAGCAGACGACCTCCTTCCCGCTCGAAAGGTTCACGGGAAGCTCCAGCGAAGTTCTCTGCCCCGACCTCTCCGCGTTCTTCACGACTCAGCCCGATCAGCGTTTCTATGTACGCGGCTTCGCGGTCGACAAGGACGGCAATTACTGCGTCTCGACAAACGACGCGGTCGCGCTCTTTGACAGCTCGTTCAACAAGCTCTTTGAGGTTGAGGTCAGCAATAGCCAGCGCCTCGGCTCGACCTCCGACGGCAGAGTTTATGTCTCCTGCTACGACAACACGACGGAGCGCAATGTGATAAAGTTCATCGACTCCGAAAAGAAGGCGCTCGGCGACGAAGTCCGGATACCCGATCTCAGGAACATCTACAATATCAGCTTCTACGCCGGTCCGGGCTACGACATCTACTATAAGGACGGCGAGGCGCTCTACGGCTTCAACTCCACCGACGAAGCGCCGACGTTGCTTATGAATTTCGTAAACTCCGACGTCGACCCGAACATAGTCCAGGACATCGCGATAATCGACGCCGACAATGTCGTACTCTACACCCGCGACTTCTACAGCGATACGCGCTCGACCTCGGTACTCAGCATGAAGCGCATCCCCGACGATGAGATTCCCGAAAAGTATATAATAAAATTCCTGTACAGCTCCTATTCTGGCGACTCGGTAACCTCGAACGTCATCAAATTCAACCGCGCGAGCAACGAGTACCGCGTCGAGCTCGTCGACTACTCAAAGTACGCGGTCGACAACGACAACGGCGTAGGTCAGCTCGAGCGCGACCTGCTCGCCGGGACAGCGCCGGATATTATACTGACAAACTACACGCAGTTCGATAACTGGGTCGAGCAGGGCGCGTTCACCGACCTTAACAAGCTCATCGAAAAGGACAAAGCCTTCGACCGCTCGAAGTATTTCGAGAGCGTTCTCGACGCCTACACCGACGATAAGGGGCGTATGTACCAGTTCGTCACCGCCTTCATGCTCGGCACGATCGTCGCCGACAAAAAATACGTCGACTTCGACAGCTGGAACTCCGCCAAATTCGTCGACTTCGCGTCGAGCCTCCCGAAGGATAAGTTCCTCGCTGAATACATAGACCGCCAGACAATGCTCTACATGGCGCTCGCCTGCTCGATGGACAGCTTCATCGACTACGACAAGGCGACCTGCTCGTTCGACGGCGATTCGTTCAGGAAGGTGCTCGGGTTCGTGAAGAGCGTACCTGAGGAGATGATAAGCTACTACTCTACCCTGTCGGGCGACGACCTCGCCGACTACAGAAACGACATAGCAAAGCCCTACCGCGACGGAAAAATAATGATTTACTCGCCGTATATCTATCGGTTCATAGACTACCTGCAAGCGACTGTTCAGTTCGGCGAGGGCGAGGAGGTTGTGTTCCTCGGCTACCCGACAAATCACGGCAACGGCGCGATAGTCCGCCCAAGGACGAGCTTCGCGATAAACGACAAGAGTCTTGTCAAGGACGGCGCGTGGGAGTTCATCAAATTCGTCGCCGACGCCGGCTCGTCAAGTCGGAACAACTACTTCCCGATAAGTGTCGCCTCGTTCGATAAGCAGGTCGACAAGGAGATCGGAGAGTGGTATTTCCTCTCCTTCAACGGCACGGGAAGCTACGGCAAGGACACCACATATGAAGAGGTCAAGAAGCGCGTTCTCGATAACGCCAAGCGCTTCGGCGACAGCGCTGAGGGAGTCATCCTGCAAGTCACCGAGGAGCACCGCCAGGGTCTCAAGGACCTGATTGCCGGCGCGCAGAGCATGCCGAGCCTTGAGAGCAAGATATTCGAAATAATCAACGAGGAGGCGGCGATGTACTACTCCGACGCGAAATCGCTAGACGAGACGGTGAAGGTCATCCAGAACCGCGTCTCGACCTACATCTCCGAGAGAAAATGAAAAAACAGATAATTTCTGCTATCCTGGCGGTCGCTCTGACCGCCGGGATATTCCCGCTTTATTCCTGCGGCGAAAAAAGCAAGGCGGTAAAGACCAAAGCCGGGCATGTCTACAGGGCGACCTGGCTTGATCTCGGCGAGAACTTCGTCGCAAACCGGTTCGTGACCGCCGCCGACCGCGTTGTCATCTGGGGCTACGAGGACGAGGGTAAGGACAAAAATCCGTATGCCTTCGTCACGCTTGAGGGCGACAGCGCGGAAAAGACGCTGACCGAAATCACCGGCGGCGATAACATATATATCACCGACATAGCGCCCGAGCCGGACGGCGGACTTCTGCTCCTGATGAGCGTCTACAAGGACAGCCGCACCACATTCCGTATCGACCGCGTCGGCAAGGAGACCTCGACAGTCTGCGCCGACATCGGCAAGGTCGCCGGGAATGAGTCGATCTTCGGATCGAATGACATCTTCCTGGATGACTTCGCGGTCGACGGCGAGGGGCGGGTCTGTATCGCGTGCGAGGGCTCGATACTCGTCCTTGACCGCGACATGAATAAGCTCTTTGAGTTCTCCGCGTCTGACGGCGGTGTCGGTGACCTCAGTACGACCTCCGACGGCAGAGTGCGCGCGACGCTTTACACCGAGAACGGACAGTACACCGGCTTCATCGACATCGAAAGCCGCGAAATCACCGGCAAGAAGAAGTTCCCGGGCGGCTTGAAGCTCGGCGATATCCAATTCCTGTCCGGAGACGGGCACGATCTCTACATAAAGAGCACAAGCGGGATCTTCGCCTACGACGAAACCGAAAACGGCGAACTCTCAGAGCTGATGAACTACATGAACTCGGACATCGACTGGCAGTCGGTACACGATGTCGCGGTCATCGACGAGGACACCCTGCTGATGAATTACTACGAGTTTCTCGACGGCAGGGGCAGAAACCGCGTACTGAAAATGGAGCGCGTCCCCGAGAACGAGATACCCGAGAAGTACTTAATAAGGCTCGCGCACGGCGACTGGGGAGCGACGCAGCTGATGTCGCGCGCGGTGATGCGCTTTAACCGTCAGAGCGACGAGTACCGCGTCGAGCTGATCAACTACAAGCAGTTCGACGAGCTGACCAACGGCGACCACGACCGCGGAAGGACGCTCGAAAAGGAGCTGATCGCCGGAACAGCGCCCGACATCGTCCTCCTCGCCGACTTCAACGACTCGAACAAATGGATCTCAATGGGCGCTTTCAGCGACATGAACGAGTTCATAAAGAATGACAGGGATTTCAACCGCTCGGACTATTTCGAGAGCGTGCTCGACGCCTGCACCGACAGCAAGGGGCGGATGTGCGGCTTCGTCACGAACTTCGGACTGTCGTACCT
>CAKSOR010000015.1 GCA_934477985.1 uncultured Eubacteriales bacterium | reverse complement strand
AATGACTGCGACAGGAAGATAAACGAAAAGAACAAGGCGCTTTCGGATATTTCGGCTCAGAACTCGATGCTCGCGTCGCTTTCGGGCGCGGAGAATACTCAGCTCGAGGTCATAAAGAGCCAGTTAAACGGTGAGCGCAATATGATAGAGTCTCTCGGACGCGACCTTGAAAAGCTGAAAAACGGCTTTGACGAGCGCGCCGAGGGTATAAGTAAGCTCCAGGGCGAGGTCGACGAGATAACCGCCGCAAACAGGCTGATTGCCGACAAACGCGCTTCGGAGGCGGGAGAGCTCGGCGATCTCGACATTCTGACCGACGAGCTTGAAAAACAGCGCGAGGAGTCGATGATAAGCCGCGCCGAGGTCGCCAAGGACGTTGAGTCGTCCGGACTGAGGCTCGAAGAGATAAAGCAGGCGATAAGCGAGAACACGGCGGCTTCGGCTGAGAACGAGCGGCTGCGTGAGGAGCTTGAATCGAAGAACTCCGACGCCGGGATTGAGCTTGCCGGAATGCGTGAAAAGCTCGGCGAGCTCGGAAAGTCGGTCAAAGGACTCGAGGGCGAGCGGACCGAACTCTCGGCGAGAAACCTCGAATACGAGCAGAAGATAAATCAGCTCCGCTCGAAGATACGCGAGAAGACTGCCGACAAGGAACTTTCATTCCGGAATCTGACCGTCGCCGAGTCAAAGCGAAAGGATCTCGCCTCCGGGATTGACAAGCTGACCTCAAGGCTCTGGGAGGACTACGAGCTGACCTATTCCTCGGCGCGCGAGTGCGGCTATCCGGCTGTCACCGACGAGAACCGCCAGCAGGTCATAAACGAGCAGAACGACTACCGCGCGAAGCTGAAAGCGCTTGGCGGGGTCAATCTCTCGGCTATCGACGAGTACGCCGAGGTCAAGCAGAGATACGACTTCATGACGGCGCAGATAAACGACCTCAAGCAGTCGAAGGAGAATCTGCTCGAGATAATCTTCAAGCTGGAGGTTGAGATGCGCGAGACCTTCACATCGGCTTTCAGGGAGATCGACCGGAACTTCAAGGAGGTTTTCGCCGAGCTGTTCGGAGGCGGAAGCTGTGAGCTCTCACTGACCGACCCGGAGAACGTGCTTGAGTCGGGAATCGAGATACGCGTCGCGCCGCCCGGAAAGATAATCAAGAGCCTTATGCTCCTGTCGGGCGGAGAGCAGGCGTTTGTCGCGATCGCGCTGATCTTCGCGATACTGCGGGTGAATCCGACGCCGTTCTGTATCTTTGACGAGATCGAGGCGGCGCTTGACGAATCAAACGTCTACAGGTTCGCGGACTATCTGAAGCGGTATTCCGACAGGACGCAGTTCATAGTGATAACCCACCGCCGCGGCACAATGGAGATCGCCGACCGTATCTACGGCGTGACCATGCAGGAGCGCGGAATCTCAAAGGTGCTGACGCTCGACATGGACGAGGCTGAGGAGAGTCTTGACCAGGCGGAACAGACGAATAAGGAAAAGTAAGGGAGTAAATACATGGGATTTTTTGAAAAGCTAAAAGCGGGGCTTACCAAGACCAAGGACGCTATCTTCAAACAGGTGAACAATCTCTTCAAGAGCTTCGTGAAGGTCGACGAGGATATGCTCGAGGAGCTCGAGGAGCTGCTTATAATGGCTGACGTCGGCGTGAATTCGACCGAGGAGATAATCGAACAGCTCCGCGACCGCATAAAGGAGGAGCGTATCAGCGACCCCGAGGAGTGCCGGAAGGCGCTCTGCGACATTCTCGTCGGCATGATCGGCGAGGGGGAGGCGCTTGATCTCTCGACAAAGCCTTCGGTGATACTCGTCATCGGAGTAAACGGAGTCGGCAAGACGACTTCAATCGCGAAGATCGCTCACAGACTCAAGGATCAGGGAAAGCATGTCATGTTAGCCGCCGCCGACACCTTCCGCGCCGCGGCTATTGATCAGCTCCAGATATGGGCTGACCGCGTCGGAGTCGAGCTCATCAAGCACAATGAGGGCGCTGACCCCGCGGCTGTTGTCTACGACGCCGCGAGCGCCGCCAAGAAGCGCGGAGCCGACGTTCTGATAATCGACACCGCGGGACGTCTTCACAACAAGAAGAACCTGATGGACGAGCTCGCGAAGATCGACCGCGTTATTGAGCGTGAGCTTCCAGGGGCGGCGCGCGAGACACTGCTTGTGCTTGACGCCACGACCGGACAGAACGCCGTCTCTCAGGCGAAGGAGTTCAAGCACGCCGCGAACATCACCGGTCTTATCCTGACCAAGCTCGACGGAACGGCGAAGGGCGGAATCGTTTTCTCGATAAAGAAGGAGCTCGACATTCCGGTGAAGTTCATCGGAGTCGGCGAGAAGTACGACGACATGCAGGAGTTTGACGCGAAGGACTTCGTGAACGCCTTGTTTGAGAGCGAGGAATGACATGAAACTCGTTTTAGCGTCAAGAAATAAAAAAAAGATACGAGAACTTGAAACTTTTCTGAAGGAAATCTCGTCTGATATAACTGTACTCTCGCTCGACGACATCGGCTTCCACGACGAGATAGTCGAGGACGGCGACAGCTTTGCCGCGAATTCAAAAATAAAGGCGCTTGTGCCGGCGGGGTTCGGCTTCATCGGAGTCGCCGATGATTCCGGGCTTGAGGTCGACGCGCTCGGTGGCGCTCCGGGCGTATATTCGGCGCGCTACTCGGGAGAGGGCGCGACTGACGAGAAGAACAACGCCAAGCTCCTGAAGGCTCTCGAAAACGTCCCGGACGACAAGCGCACCGCGAGATTCAGGACGGTTATCACCTGCGAGTTCCCGGACGGGCGCGAGATCGTCGTCGACGGCGTCTGCGAGGGAAGGATTCTGCGTGAGCCGAGGGGCGCGGACGGCTTCGGATATGACCCATTATTCTACTACGAGCCGTTCGGGAAGACCTTCGCCGAGCTTTCACCCGAGGAGAAGAATCAGGTCAGCCACCGCGGACGGGCGATGAAGACGTTCGCTGAGGAGATCGGAAAGTACATTCATCTTACAAAATAGGGAGGTTTTATGCTTACAAGTAAACAACGCGCGGGACTGCGCAAGATGGGCGCTATGCTTGACACGATATTTCAGGTCGGCAAGGGCGGTATAAACGACAACATGTGCGAGCAGATCTCGAACGCGCTTGAAGCCCGCGAGCTCATAAAGCTGCGGGTGCTCGAGAATTCCGACTACAGCGCCAAGGAGGCGGCGAACGAGATCGCTGAGCGTGTGAACGCCGATGTCGTTCAGGTTATCGGAACGAGATTCGTTCTCTACCGCGAGTCGGTCGACCACAAGACCATCGACCTTGACGCGCTCGGAAAATGAGACTCGGCATCTACGGCGGGACTTTTTCGCCGATTCATCTCGGGCATGTAAGGGCGGCGGAGGAATTCCTCGAGGGATTCGGGCTTGATAAGCTGCTCGTGATTCCGACCGCGCTTCCGCCGCACAAGACTGAGGTCGCCGGGGCTTCGGCTGAGGATCGGCTTGAGATGGCGCGGCTCGCCTTCACGGGACACGAGCGCGTCGAGGTCTCGGACTACGAGATTCTCCGCGGCGGGAAAAGCTATTCGGTGCTGACGCTCGAGCACTTCAAGCCGGGCAACGAGCTTTTCATGCTGGTCGGGACGGACATGTTCCTGACGCTTGACAGGTGGTTTCGCGCCGAGGAGATATTCAGACTCACCGACATCGTTTTAAAGCGCCGCGAGGACGACCCGGTCACAGGCGCTGACATCGCTTCGAAAACCCTCGAATACACAGAGCGCTTCGGGGCGAGAATACACATAATGGACGACGCCGCGTTCCCGGTCTCATCGACCGGACTGCGTGAGCTTATACGCGACGGAAAGCCTACAGACGGGCTTTTACCCGACAGCGTCGCCGATTACATCTCGGAAAATAATCTCTACAAAGAGGTAGCTATATGACCAAAACACAGGAAAGCGCTCTCGCCTCGCTGCGGGAGCGGATAAAGGACTACATCGGCGGCAAGCGGCTTTCGCATACCTACGGAGTCGAGCGCGAGATAGCGAAGCTCGCCGCGATATACGACCCGGACGAGGAATTCGACCTGCGCGCGGCGGCGCTGCTGCATGACATCACAAAGCCGCTCTCACTTGATGAGCAGATCAGACTCTGTGACAGCTACGGAATTTCCTACACCTCGGGTGACCGGCTGATGCCAAAGACCTTTCACGCCCAGACCGCTTGCGAGACGGTCAGGCGCAGATTTCCGGAATTCTTCAATGAGACGGTCTACAGCGCGATACTCTACCACACGACCGGTCAGGCGGACATGAGTATTGGCGAGAAGCTGCTGTACCTTGCCGACTATATTGAGGACACCAGGACGTTCCCCGACTGCGTGGAGCTCCGTGAGTACTTCTGGAACAGAATCCCGACCGCAAAGGACGATGCCGCCAGGAACGCGGTTCTGCGCGACACTCTGATAATCTCATTCGACATGACTATCAAGGGACTCATCGGGGACGGTACGCCTATCCACCGCGATACCGTTGAAGCCCGAAATTTTCTGATAGAGGAAAGAGAATTTGAAAAGTAACACCACACCAACAAAACGCCACCCTGACAAGCGGAAAGCGCCGGTCGTGAAGATCGTCCTCGCGGTCGTCATAATCCTTATACTCGCGATAATCTGCGGTACGGCGGCGTTTCTGAAGCTCTACAAACCCTCGGTCGACACAGATGTGCCGTTCGATACCAAAACCGACAAGCCTTCAGACGTCACCACGGCGCCTGACTCAGATACTCCTCCGGAGGTCACTACCGAACCCTCGGCACCGTCAGGAAACTTCACACGCGACACGAAAAGCGTCAACTTCCTCGTCGTGGGGCGCGACGCCGCGGGCTGGAACACCGACGTCATAATGCTCGTCAACTTCAATATGGAGAAGGGCAGTCTGTCGGTCATGCAGATGCCGCGCGACACCTATATAGAGATCGACCGGGTGCGCGGACGGATAAACACAGCGATGGTCACGATGCGAAGCGCCGCCTACGCCAAGGACAAGTCGCTCTCCCAGGAGGAGCTCCTCAAAGCCGGAATGCAGGGCTTCTGCGAGCTGCTTGAAAAGACTCTCTGCATTCAGATCGATGGTTACGCGCATGTCGACCTCGCGGGATTCCGGGGAATTGTCGACGCTATAGGCGGAGTCGTTATGGACGTGCCCTGCGATATGGACTACGAAGACCCCGACCAGGATCTCTATATACACTTAAAAGCCGGTTCACAGCTGCTTAACGGCAAGAAGGCTGAACAGCTTGTCAGATTCCGCAGCGGCTACGTGCAGGCTGACATCGGGCGAATCGACGCGCAGAAGATGTTCCTGACCGCGCTGTTCAAGCAGCTCAAGACGAGCATGACCGTCTCGACTATACCGAAGCTCGCCGAGCAGGTGTTCAAGTACGTGACGACCGACGTTCCGCTCGCCGACATCATAATCTACGCGAAGGAGCTGCTCGGTGTCGACATGGGCAATATCTCGATGATGACGCTCCACGGGGCGGCTTTGCAGACCGAGACCGGCGCTTGGTACTACTGCATGAACCGCGAGGCGACGCTCGACATGATCAACACCTACTTCAACGTCTACGACACGCCGATAACCGAGGCGATGTTCGACAAGACCCAGGCTTTCACCGACGAGGACAATCCGGCGTTCAACCGGATATACGAAGCCGCGCCGGACGATGTGGCGGTCGAGGTCAAGCCGGACGTCAAGACGGGCGACGAAATCTCTGATGGGGAGCTGGATATAACTCTGAAGTGACGTTTGCGGGCGTGATGAAGCCGACGTGGGAGTTGCTTCGCAACTCTATTGAATATTGAATAGTGATTAATGATTAATGAATAATTATATATTCAAGAATCACGCTGAGTAATTCCCCTAAATCAAAAAACTACCGCGAGCCCAAAAACTGACAACCACCACCAACAGAGCACAGTGGAGCAAAACCGATAGGTTTTGTGTAACCGGCGGGATGGTCTGCAAGTGTAGCGCACGGCGCGCGAGACAGAGTGGAACGCCCCGCGATAAACTGACGTGAATAACACATGTTTAAAGCTTTAGCGGAGAGGGGGTTGGGGGGGAGGAGCCTTTCTCGAAAGGCTCCTTCCCCTGATAGCGAACGACTATATACAAGGAAAGGATAGAACAATGGATGAAATGAATCTTGCGAACGCTGAGCCGATTGAGGTGGCGAAGGAGATTGTACGTGTGCTGGATTTAAAGAAAGCGCGCGACATAAAGCTTTTAAAGGTCGCCGATCAGACGATCATCGCGGACTACTTTGTGATCTGCGGGGGCACTTCGAACACGAACATCAAGGCTTTAGCGGGCGAAGCGGAGTACAAGCTCTCCCTACGCGGCGTCGCTCCTCTGAGGATCGACGGATACAGCGAGGGACAATGGATAGTACTCGATTTCGGTTCGGTGATGGTACACATCATGAGCCGTAATGACCGCGAATTCTTCAAGCTCGAAAAGCTCTGGAGCGACGCCGAGGCTGTGGACATCAGCGACCTGCTCACTTTGTGAGCCATATTCACACGCTCTGTTCGGGCGTTTAGCGTGACAAATTTATTACAAAGGACATGATATAATGAAGTATGATTTCAGAGCCGCTGAAAAAAAGTGGCAGGACAAATGGGAAGAGACCGGCGTATTCAAGGCGACCGAGGATCACTCGAAGCCGAAGTTCTACGGACTCGTTGAGTTCCCCTATCCGTCGGGCGCGGGCATGCACGTCGGACACATCAAGGCTTACTCCGGACTCGAGGTCATCTCGAGAAAGCGCCGGATGCAGGGCTACAACGTCCTCTTCCCGATAGGCTTTGACGCCTACGGTCTGCCGACCGAGAACTACGCCATCAAGACCGGAATCCATCCGCGCAAGGTCACCGACATGAATATCGCGAAGTTCACCTCTCAGTTAAAGCGCGTCGGCTTCTCGTTCGACTGGTCGAGAGTCATCGACACCACCGAGGAGGGCTACTACAAGTGGACTCAGTGGATCTTCCGCAAGATGTTCGACGCCGGGCTTGTCTTCCGCGCGAAGACTCTCGTCAACTACTGCCCCTCCTGCAAGGTCGTCCTCTCGAACGAGGATTCTCAGGGCGGCAAGTGCGACATCTGCCACAGCGATATTGTACAGAAGTCGAAGGACGTCTGGTATCTGCGCATAACCGAGTACGCCGACAAGCTCCTCGCCGGACTCGACAAGGTTGATTATCTTCCTAATATAAAGCTCCAGCAGGAGAACTGGATCGGTCGCTCCGAGGGCGCTTTCGCCGAGTTTAAGCTCGTTGACGACTCGGGCGCGGATATCGGCGAAAATCTCAGAATCTACACGACCCGGCCCGACACGATGTTCGGCGTCACCTTCATGGTCATCGCGCCTGAGCACCCGGTCATCGAGACCTACCACGATCAGATAAAGAACATCGACGCGCTCGAGGCCTACAAGAACGAGTGCGCCAAGAAGACCGAGTTTGAGCGCACACAGCTAGTCAAGGACAAGACAGGAGTCCGTATCGAGGGCATAAAGGCGGTCAACCCGGCGAACGGCAGAGAGATTCCGATCTACATCTCCGACTACGTAATGATGGGCTACGGCACGGGCGCTATAATGGCTGTCCCGGCGCACGACGAGCGCGACTACGACTTCGCGAAGAAGTTCGGAATCGACATAATCGAGGTCATCAAGGGCGGCGACATCTCCAAGGAGGCTTACACCGGCGACGGCGAGATGGTCAACTCGGAGTTCCTCAACGGAATTGCCACCAAGAAGGAAGCCATCGCGAAGATGCTCGAGTTCCTGAAGGAGAAGGGAGTCGGCGAGAAGGGCGTTCAGTACAAGATGAAGGACTGGGCTTTCAACCGCCAGAGATACTGGGGCGAGCCGATACCGATCGTCCACTGCGAACACTGCGGAATGGTCGGTGTGCCTTACGATGAACTTCCGCTGAAGCTCCCGAACGTCGAGAATTTCGCTCCCGGAGAGGGCGGAGAGTCGCCGCTGGCGAAGATTGACTCGTTTGTCAACTGTATCTGCCCGAAGTGCGGACGCCCCGCAAAGCGCGAGACCGACACGATGCCGCAGTGGGCTGGCTCGTCGTGGTACTTCCTCAGATACTGCGACCCGCACAACGACAAGGAGTTTGCGTCTAAGGAAGCGCTCAACTACTGGATGCCGGTCGACTGGTACAACGGCGGTATGGAGCATGTCACGCGCCACCTGATTTATTCGCGCTTCTGGCACAGATTCCTCTACGACATAGGCGAAGTACCCTGCGAAGAGCCCTACGCGAAGCGCACGGCTCAGGGACTGATTCTCGGTCCGGACGGCGAGAAGATGTCGAAGTCGAAGGGCAATGTCGTCGACCCGAACGATGTCGTCGACGAGTACGGAGCCGACGTTCTCAGAGTCTACACGCTCTTCATGGGTGATTACGCATCAGCGGCGCCGTGGAGCGAGAGCAGCGTCAAGGGCTGCAAGCGCTTCCTCGAGAGAGTCGCGGGACTTGTCGATATGGCGAAGGGCGAGGGCGCTACACCGAAGCTCGAGTCGGCGTTCCACAAGACGATAAAGAAGGTCTCGCAGGACATCGAGGACATGAAGTTCAACACGGCGATCGCGGCTCTGATGACGCTGATCAACGAGATTTACGACTGCGGAAGCCTGACGAAGGACGAGCTCGGAATCTTTGTCCGTCTGCTCTGCCCGTTTGCGCCGCACCTTTCGGAGGAGATCTGGCAGGTTCTCGGACACGACGAACTCTGCGCGGTGGCGAAGTGGCCCGAGTGGGACGACGAGAAGACGGTCGACGCGACGGTCGAGATCGCGGTTCAGGTATGCGGCAAGCTGAAGTTCACGAAGGAGATCCCGATGAACACGTCGAAGGAGGACGCTATAGCGCTGGTGAAGGCTGACGAGCGCATCGCTCCGTTCATCGACGGCAAGACAATTGTCAAGGAGATTTCAGTGCCGAACAAGATTGTCAATATCGTGGTGAAGTGAGCCGGAAAAATATTTTCCTGAAATTTGCGGTTTGCTCTTGACATATTCAAAAAAATATAGTATAATATTCTGGAGATAGAAAATCTCTGATGAGGTTTCGTCTTCTTTCCACTTGCGGAGGGAGGGATCAAGGTAATGGCAGAGGTCAGAGTTAAGGATAACGAATCGCTCGACAGCGCTCTTCGCAGATTCAAGAGACAGTGCGCGAGATCCGGAGTTCTCGCAGAGCTCAGAAAGAGAGAGCACTACGAAAAGCCCAGCGTAAAGCGTAAGAAGAAGTCTGAAGCGGCTCGTAAGCGCAAGTCGAAGTAATTATATTTCCGCAAGAAAATATGCTTCTGAGTTAGAAGGGGTGGCGTTTGCCGCTCCTTTTAATTTTTTTGACATTTTCTATTGACAAATCCGGGTATGTATTGTATAATTAAGAGAAAGCGGATTCCCGGTGATCCCCAGTGACACCGGATCAGTCAGCTTATCACGGGTTAATGCACAGCAAGAAAGGAAGATATCATGAAAAAGACTCTCAGCATCCTTCTCATCCTGGCTTCACTTGCCGGACTTTACTCCTGCGGCGAAACTTCGCCGGACACAAAGGACACGTCATCGGGCGAAGAGGTCGCAACGACCGCCCCCGAGGAGACCACCGACCCACGCTACGCGATAAAGGAAGACCTTCCGGACATCAAATACAACAACTACTCGATCAGAATCCTTATGCGAAACAGCACGTCCCCTGACTGGATCGGGGATATGTTCAGCGACGAGGCTACAGGAGAGATCATCGGCGACGCGATCTACAATCGCAACTCTTCCGTCTCCGAGCGTTTCGGAGTGAAATTCGAGCTCATAAGGAGTTCGAACAACAACTATGAGACCGACGGCGTGAACTCAATCCTTGCCGGTGAGGATGCCTACGACATAATAGTCCCGCACGCGCGCGCCGCGTTCAGATACGCCGAGCAGTCGCTCTGCCTTGACTGGAACAAGGAATTAACATATGTCGATCTCGATAAACCCTGGTGGGATCAGGACGCGCGGAAGAGCTTTGAAATAAACGGAAAGCTCTTCACAATGGTCGGAGACATAAGCTATCAGGCTCTCGCGCAGACAGACTGTATGCTCTTCAACAAGACACTCTTCGACAAGTACGGCGAGGAATATCTGTATCAGAAGGTTCTTGACGACAAGTGGGTGTTTGACGAGTTCTCACGGCTTGTGAAGCTTGTCTCGGATGATCTTGACGGAAACGGAAAGTTCGAACCCGACAAGGATCTCTTCGGCTACGCGACCTATCAGTGGGTCGGTCCGATTCAGGCTCTGACTACCGGCGGCGGACGCATTGTCGAGACCGACAAGGACGGCGTTCTGAAGCTCACGATAAATACCGAACGCAATATCAAGGTCTTCGAGGATTATTTCAAGCTCCTTGACACCGACAACTGCTATATGGAACTGAACCGAGACGAAAAACTCAGCGTCTATGACTGCAAGAAGGTCTTCTCGGAAGGACGCGCGCTCTTCATGGACGGAAACCTCAATGATATATCCTATATGCGCGACATGAAGAACGATTTCGGAATCGTTCCCGCGCCGAAGTATGACGAGACCTGCGAAAAATATTACACGAACGTCGATTCCGGAACGAATCTCTTCATTGTTCCGATAACGAATCCCGACGCGGAGCGCACTTCGGTGATTCTCGAGGCTCTCTGCGCGGAGGGCTACAGAACGGTTATACCGGCGTACTATGAGGTAGCGCTTCAGAAGAAGTACACGCGCGACGATCTTTCGGTTCAGATGCTTGACATAATCAAGGAAGGCCGCGTGTTCGATATCGGCTACTATTACTGCGGCGGAACATTCGGCAGCGCTGGATATAATCTTGCGAAAACCAGTGACCACAACTTCTCGACCTATTACGCTCAGAATGAGTCTAAGGTCACAGCCGATCTTGCCAAGATCATTGAGGAGTACGGAAAGTGATTCTGGCGCTCGCGGAGTTGAGATAAACCCTCATAATTTGCGGATTTATATAGGTTTTCGAACCAAAATGCCCGCGGACTCTTTACATTCAGGGATTCATGTAGTATAATAGACTTGTCCGATAACACTACTCCGGCTGAAAAGCGGGAATGGGTTACCGGCGGCATCTGAAAACCACGTCTGCCGGATTCCCGGATGGTTGGCGTTAAACTTTTCCGGAAAAATTCCTGAAAGTTTGCATTGACATTTCCCCCACGGTCTGCTACAATATACTTGCAACATTATTTTCTGGAGGAAAACGAAATGCAGATAACCTTCGCACCTGACAAGAAATTATTCCGGATCATACTGCCGTCGATGGAGTATGCCTTCGCGGTCAACTCCCACGGAGAACTCATCAGCCTTCACTGGGGCGTTCCGATGTGCTCCGACGACGACTACGAGCTCCTTCTGCCCGATCTCAACACCACCTGGCGTCCGCGCGGATGCAACTCCGGCGAGTACCGCTTCGGAGCTCCGTTCGACTACGCCGCTCCGGCGATCAGGGTCAGATTCCCCGACGGCTCGGAGACCCTGCGGCTTGAGTACCGCTCACACGAGATAACCTCCGACTCGCTGATTGTAACGCTCTCAGACAGCTTCTATGGGCTCGACGTGAAGCTCATCTACAAAACCTATGGCGATCTCCCGCTTATCGGGCGCCGCGCGATTATCGGGAACCACACCGACGGTAAGGTCATCCTCCGCTCGGCTATGAGCGCCACCCTCGAGCTTCCGCTCGGCGAGGACTACCGCATGACTCATTTTGCCGGCGAGTGGGGCGCTGAATATCAGCCGCACAGGCAGATGGTCGCTCAGGGCGGAATCCTGCTTGAGACAAATTATCTCACCGACGCGGCGGCGCATATACTGCCTTTCTTCGCGCTTGACGCCGGTGGACGCGCCACCGAGACCTCCGGTGAGGTTTATTTCGGCGCGCTTATGTACAGCGGAGACTTCCGCATACTCGCTGAGACTCTGCACTCGCAGTCGATGAAGCGTACCAGCCTGACGCTCGGTGTGAATGACCGCACCGCCGAGATTCCGCTTGAGCCCGGCGAGGTGTTCGAGACTCCCGCGGCGATTGCTGGCTTCTCCGACCGCGGATTCGAGCGTATGAGCGAGGTGCTCTACGACTGGCAGTTCGACCACATTCTGCCGCGCGGAAAGAAGTCCGACAAGGCGCACGCCGTCCGACCGGTCATCTACAACACCTGGTATCCGTATGAGTTCAGCATAGATGAACAGAAGCTGATTGACTTCATCCCGAAGGCGAAGTACATCGGCGCGGAGTTATACGTCATCGACGACGGCTGGATGAAGGGACGCACAAACGACAAGCGCGGACTCGGCGACTGGGTGATTGACCCCGAAAGATTCCCGCACGGACTCGGTTACATCGCCGACAAGGCTCACGAAGCCGGACTGATGTTCGGTCTCTGGGTCGAGCCCGAGATGGTGAACCCCGACTCAGACCTCTACCGTGCCCATCCCGACTGGGTTCTCTCCGAGCCGAACCGCGACCGGACGCTCTCAAGGACTCAGTGCGTACTCGACATGTCGCGCGACGACATCACCGACTGGACTATCGACTGGCTTGACCGGCTGATAACCGAAGCTAAGCTCGACTACCTCAAGTGGGACATGAACCGCGAGCAGACCGAAATCGGTCTTGATAATCTCGAGCGCGGTGTCGCCGTGAAGTACATGAAGAATATCGAGCGCATCTGGAAGCACCTGAACGAGAAGTTCCCCGATCTTTTACTCGAAAACTGCGCCTCGGGCGGCGGCAGAGCCGACTACGGAATGCTCCCCTACGCTGACCGCGTGAACCGCTCCGACAACGCCGACCCGATTGACGTAATGCTTCTGCACGAGGGCTACTCGATGCTCTTTGTACCGAAGCTCGCCGGCGGAGCGGGCAATGTCTCGCCCTCGCCGAACCATGTCAATAAGCGTGAAGCGCCGCTTGAGTTCAGAGTGAACAGCGGAATGACCGGCTCGATGAGTGTCGGCGTCAACCTGCTTAAGTGCGGCGACGAGGAGCTCGATAAGCTGAAAGCCGCCGTGAGCCGCTTCAAGACGCTCAGACCGGGACTCCAGGACGCGTATGTCTACCGCGTCGCGTCGGCGCACGAGCACCCCTATTCGGTCTTACAGTACGTAAAGCGCGACAGGACCGAGTTCACTCTCTTCGCGTTCGGACACGGCATGAGACAGTGGGAAAAGCAGTCGCAGAGATTCAGGATGCGCGGACTCGACCCGAAGGCGGTTTATGTTTCAGAGTCGGGCAAGAAGCTGAGCGGAGCGGCGCTGATGAACGGCGGAATCACGCTTGGTATGTTCGGAGACTATTACAGCCACACCGAGACCTGGAAGGTCATGGACTGACAGAAATATCGCATAGCCGATCTTTCCGTTGGTAACTAACTATATTTAACAACCCGCACCGATGAATCGGGCGTGGGAATAAATAAAAAACGACACCCCATACAAACCCATTCGCTGTGATGAACGGTAGTGTGCTGATAACCTCCTGTTTGAAAAGGTTTGGGGGAGGTGGGGGGTGTTGGGGGGCGGAGACCCCATTCCTTAAAAGGGGTCTCCGCCCCCTGACAGGAAAGGATAACACTATGAAGAATGGAAAAATCGGCTATGCCGTGGCGGGTCTGGGAGTCGGAAAGGCTCACGTTGACGCCGCCGCGAAGTATGACAAGTGCGAGCTCGTCGCTGTCTGCGACCTGATTCAGGAGAAGATGGACAAGGTTGCCCTCCAGTACCCCGGCACGAAGACCTATCTTGATTTCGACGAGATGCTTAAAGACCCCGAAATTGACATTGTCAGCATTGCGCTTCCGAGCGCTATGCACGCCGAGTTCGCCGTGAAGGCTATGGAAGCCGGGAAGAATGTCCTCGTCGAGAAGCCGATCGACATCACGGTCGAAGCCGCTCTGAAGATCGAGGAGGCGCGCGTGCGCACCGGAAAGATATGCGGAGTCGTCCACCAGAACCGCAACAACGCCGTCATGAAGCCTATCAAGGAAGCCGTCGACTCGGGCAGACTCGGCAGACAGGTGCTCGGCACATTCGCGGTCAAGTGGTACCGCGACCAGCACTACTACGACAACGGCTGGCACGGCACGTGGGCGATGGACGGCGGAGGCTCGCTGATGAATCAGGCGGTTCACACTGTCGACCTGATGCAGTGGCTGATGGGCGATGTAAAGAGCGTGCACTCGGTCATGGGAATCTACGAGCACAATATCGAGACCGAGGATATGACCGCGTCGGTTATAACCTTCAAATCCGGCGCGGCGGCTACGTTTGTCAGCACGACCTGCGCTTATCCGGGACTGAGCACCGACATCCAGCTCTACGGCGAGGGCGGCTCTATCGAGGCTGACGCCGATATTCTGAAGCGCTGGAGATTCAAAGACTCCGACGACGAGGAAGAGGAAGAGGAGGATATGCTCGACAAGTACGCAGGCGGAAACCGTATCGCGGTTAAGTCCGACCCGACGCTTGTGACCGGACACGCCTCGATGGTCGAGAATATTGTCGACGCCGTGATTGAGGGCAAGGACCCGCAGATTCTGCCGCTTGAGGCGATAAAGAGCGTGAGAATCGTCAACGCTGTCTACGAGTCCGCGAGAACCGGCAAGACAATTTACTTCGAGTAAACGACGCGGGACTCGTAGTATTATTCATTAGCCGTATAACGGCGACATCATTATTCACTATTCATTATTCATTTGAAAACGTCGGCATACCTCAGACGAGGGGCGAACCCGACAGCGAGGGGATACTCTTTCGTGGAGGGCGATTGTCACAGGAATGAATATTGAATAGTGATTAATGAATAATTAATAATAAAAAGAATCAGGAGAAACGAAAATGATAAAAGAATTAGGCGTACAGCTTTTCACAATCCGCGACTGCATGAAGGACGAGGATTCCATCAGAACCAGCTTCAAGAAGCTCCGCGAGCTCGGCTACGACATCGGACAGACCGCCGGCTTTTTCGTCGGCGCTGAGAAGTTCGCTGAAATCGCGAAGGAGACCGGGCTGAAGATCTGCGGCACACACTGCGGCTTCAACGACCTGATCGCCGACCCGGACAAGGCGATGCGCGAGCACGAGCTTCTCGGAACGACCAACATCGGCATCGGAGGCATGCCCGGCGAGGCTCGCGAGAGTCTTGACGCGCTGAAGGCGTTCATCGACAAGGCGAACGAGTTCGCGGCTTATATAGCGAAGTCGGGATTCAGGTTCACCTACCACAACCACAGCTTCGAGTTCAGGAAGTTCGACGGCAAGACGATGCTCGACTACTTAGTCGAGGGATTCGATAAGGACAACATCTCGTTCGTGCTCGATACGTACTGGGTACAGCACGGCGGCGGAGACGTCAGAGCCTGGATGGAGAAGCTCGCGGGACGAATCGACATCCTGCACCTCAAGGACATGGGAATGTCGGATAAGCAGTACATCACCGAGATCGGACAGGGC
>CAKSOR010000014.1 GCA_934477985.1 uncultured Eubacteriales bacterium | reverse complement strand
GACGCGAGGCGGCTGAGAAGCATAAGGCTGAAGTCGAGCTCGCGAACGCGAAGGACGCTGCGGCGAAGCTCGAGTCGACGCAGATCTTCTTCAAGGGCAAGGTCGGCGCTGACGGCTTCATGCTCGGCTCGGTAACGTCGAAGGACATCGCCGAGGAGCTCAAAGCACAGACCGGCATTGTCATCGACAAGCGCAAGATTCAGTTAAACAGCCCGATCAAGGCGTTCGGCAAGACGGTTGTCGACGTTAAGCTGCACGCTGACGTGATGGGAAAGATCAACGTCGTCGTCACCGAAGAAAAGTAAGCGATGGCGGACATTCTTACCGCGAGGAAGCTGCCGTTCTCACTCGAGGCGGAGCAGTCGGTGCTCGGCTCGATACTCATCGACCCCGAGACCTTCAACATAATCGCGGGGATACTCAAAAGCGACGATTTTCACGTTGAAAACCACCGCGAGATCTACCTCGCGATGCAGGACTTATACTTACAGAACCGAAGCATAGATGTCGTCACGCTGATAGACACGCTTGTTCACCGCGGCGTACTTGAGCAGGAAAAGTGCGAGGAGTACGTGAAGCTGCTGGTCGGAGTAGTTCCGTCGGCGGCGAACGCGGCTGACTACGCGCGGATTGTGAAGGACAAGAGCCTTCTGCGGCATCTTATCGAGGCGTCGGAGGAGATTTCTGAATCCGCGTACGCGGCGCAGGACGATGTCGTTCATATTCTCGGAAACGCCGAGCAGCTGATCTTCTCGATTGCCGAGGGCAATGAGCAAAAAGGCTTTCTGCACATCCGCGACGTATTGGTGTCTGCGTACCAGCATCTTCACGACCTCAAGGAGAACCGCGCCGAGACGCTCGGAACTCCGACCGGTTTCGGCGATCTCGACAATGTGCTCGTCGGAATGGGAAAGAGCGACCTGATACTGATAGGCGCGCGCCCTGGTATGGGTAAGACGAGTTTCGCGCTGAACATCGCCTCAAATGTGGCGCGAGAGACCAAGAAAGCGGTCTGTATTTTCTCGCTCGAGATGTCTGCTGAGCAGCTTGTGTCGCGAATGCTCTCGAGTGAGGCACTTGTCGACAGTCACAATATCCGTTCGGGCGAGCTCACCGACGAGGACTGGGACAAACTGGCGCACGCGTCGGCGGGGCTTTCGGAGTGCGACATATTCATCGACGACACGACGGGAATCACTGCGACCGGCATGAAAGCGAAGCTCAGGCGAGTCAAGAATCTCGGACTCGTGATAATCGACTATCTACAGCTGATGCAGTCCGACCGAAAGATTGATAACCGCGTCCAGGAAGTCGCCGACATCTCGCGAAACCTGAAAATTCTCGCGAAAGAGCTGCAAGTGCCGCTCGTCTGCTGCGCGCAGCTCTCGCGCAGCCCCGAGTCGCGTACCGATAAAACACCTATGCTTTCCGACCTCCGTGACTCCGGAGCAATCGAGCAGGACGCCGACGTCGTTATGTTCCTCTCCCGCGACTACTACGGCAACGACCCCACAAAACAAAACGTAGCCGATATAATCATCGCGAAAAACCGCCATGGAGCAACCGGTAAGGTAACAATGGGCTGGTTCGGTCAATTCACAAAATTCACATCGCTGGCTCCGGAGGAAGCGTAGGAGACGGTCAGGGGGAGGAGGACCCCTTTTGAGGAAAGGGGTCCTCCTCCCCCCGACACCCCTCACCTCCCCCTAAACCTTTTTAAACACTATTTTATTAGTGGTGCTTTTGTTAGTCATTGCGAATGGGGTAGTTGGGTGTCGGGTAATTTAGGCTTGTTTTCTGCTGATGGGTTAGTTTTTAATTTTCTGCCTTTTAGGGCTTGTTCACGCTTGTTCGTTTGCTTGCAATAAAAGTTCTTTTATTTGGCTTGCTTATTGTCGTTTTTCCGCTTCAAAACTGATATTCAGGAGAGATAATTGAAACACTCTGTCTCGGACATCGTCCGCGGGAAATTCCGCTCCGCGCTCGATGAATTTCATATGCTCGATTCCTCACGCGGCGTTCTTGTCGGATTCTCGGGCGGCGCGGATTCCTCGGCGCTCCTATATCTGATGGCTGATGAGTGCCGGCGGCGCGGGATATTTCTGAAAGCCGTTCACGTCCACCACGGCATACGCGGCGCTGAGGCTGACCGCGACGCGCGCTTCTGCGAGTCGGTCTGCGCGGCTCTTGGAGTTGAGCTTGAGCTTGTGAGAGCCGACATTCCGGCGATGGCGGCAAAGTCCGGCAAAGGACTCGAGGAAGAGGCGCGGGATTTCCGCTATTCGGAGTTCGGGCGCATACTCAGCTCGGATGAGCGTCTCGATGTGGCCGCGACGGCACACAACTCTGACGACAACGCGGAGACGCTTCTGTTCAATCTTATCCGCGGAACGGGGCTCGGCGGACTTTCCGGCATTCCTCCGGTGCGGAAGCTCGGGGAGTATGGGGTGATCCGTCCGCTTATCGGCGTGACTAAGCCCGGGATACTCGGTTTCTGCGGGGAAAATTCGATAGACTTCATCCACGACAGCACGAACGACGACACGGTTTACACACGCAACTACATCCGTCACGAGCTCATCCCGATGATCGAGCGTCTGAACCCGGCGTTTCCGGAGGCGGCGCGGAGGTTATCGGCTCTCGCGCGGTCTGACGAGGACTGTCTCATGTCGCTCGCGAAGGGGCTCGCCGAAGAGCGGACGGTTTCGTCGATAGCCACGGCGCACCGTGCGATAGCGTCAAGAGCGGTGGCGATTATGTACGGTAAAGTTTCGGACTCGACACTTGAGGCGGCGCACATCGACGCGATTCTGAAGCTCTGCGAAGCCGGGCGCGGGGAAGTTTCCCTGCCTGACCGGGTTTATGGGCGCATTGAGCGCGGGAAACTGATCTTCACGCGCGAAGCGAAAGCGGCGGCTGAAGATTTCATTTATGAACTCAGTCCGGGTGTGAACCGTTTCACAGCGCCGGATTTCGCCATTTTGCTCGCTGAAAACACCAAAAACGCGGATTGTGTTAAAAAAGATAACGAAACTCTCAAAAAAATTTACAACTTATCAATACGCACAGAACTAAATTCTGATACAATAAATCTGTTCGTGCGATCAAAACGCGCCGGGGACTCCTATGTCTCAGGCGGTATGACGAGAAAGCTGAAGAAGCTGTTCAACGACCGCGGCTTTGACGAGCGGACGCGCCGGACGCTGCCGATCCTCTGTGACGGGGACGGAATAATCTGGGTTCCGGGCTTTCAGCCAGCCGACCGCGCGAGAGCCGGCGACGGCGGCACCATAACAGTCTATTATTATTTTAATGAGGTTTGACATGAGAAAGGACATTGAAAAGATTCTCGTATCCGAGGAAGAACTTGACGAGATAACCACACGCATCGCCGGTGAGATCAGCCGCGACTATGAAGGCAGAAGACTGCTTCTCCTCTGCATTCTGAAGGGCTCGGTCGTCTTCATGGGCGATCTTATGAAGAAGATAAGCATCCCGGTCGAGATAGACTTCATGAAGGTCTCGTCCTACGGCGCGGGAACAAAGTCGTCCGGCACGGTCAACATAGTGTTCGACCTCTACCGGAACGACCTTCCGGACATCGACATCGTTATAATCGAGGACATCATCGACAGCGGACGCACGCTGTCGTACCTCACGACCTACTTAAAGAACAAGGGCGCGCGCAGCGTGAAGATCGCGACCGTGCTCGACAAGCCGTCGCGCCGCGACCCGTCGGTGACGCTGACCCCGGATTATACCGGCAAGGTGATTCCGGACGAGTTTGTCGTCGGCTACGGTCTCGATTACGATGAGAAATACCGCGCACTGCCCTACATAGGAGTGCTCAGCCCCGAGGTCTACAGCGGAGAATGATCGCCGGGCAAAATAATCAAGTTGAGAGGTAATTATGAAATCAAACTACAAGATATTGATCTTCTATGTGGTGCTGATAGCCGTGATACTCGTGGCGACCGCCGCGCTCTTCGGTAATCAGCCGAGCTCGAAGGTCATTTACAGCGATATAGACCAGTACTTCTATGAGGAGCAGGTCGACATGTTCGAGATAGACAGCGACAATCAGCTGACTCTCTGGAAGAAGGACGGCACTGTCGTCACATTCAAGCTGCGTTCGCTTGATTCCTTCTGGGCACAGTTCGGCGACATGATCGAGGAGCAGTTCAGAGCCGGAACGATCAAGGAGTACAATATCGCTGAGCCGGTAGAGATCCCGTGGTGGATAAATCTGCTCCCCTACGCGATCGTCATAATCCTCTTCATCGTCTTCTGGTTCTTCATCATCAACCAGTTCGCGGGCGGCGCCGGCGGCAAGGGCGGCAAGATCGGGAACTTCGGCAAGGCGCGGGCAAAGCTCGGCGCTGACGAGAAGAAGAAGGTCTACTTCAAGGATGTCGCGGGAGCTGACGAGGAAAAGGCGGAGCTTCAGGAGTGCGTGGAGTTCCTCCGCGACCCGGCGAAGTTCACGAAGCTCGGAGCGCATATCCCGCACGGAGTTCTGCTTGTAGGCCCTCCCGGCACAGGTAAGACACTGCTCGCAAAGGCGGTCGCCGGCGAGGCTGGCGTTCCGTTCTATTCGATTTCCGGTTCGGATTTTGTCGAGATGTACGTCGGTGTCGGAGCGTCGCGTGTGCGCGACCTGTTTGACACGGCGAAGAAGAATCCGGCGAGCATCATCTTCATCGACGAGATCGACGCTGTCGGACGTCACCGCGGCGCGGGACTCGGCGGCGGACACGATGAGCGCGAGCAGACTCTGAACCAGCTGCTTGTCGAGATGGACGGTTTCGGCGGAAACGAGGGAGTCATCGTCATGGCGGCGACCAACCGCCCGGACATACTCGACCCGGCGCTGCTGCGTCCCGGACGTTTTGACCGGCAGATAACCGTAAATTACCCCGACATCAAGGGGCGCGAGGACATTCTGAAGGTTCACGCGCAGGGCAAGCCGTTCGAGAAGGACGTCGACCTGCACACGCTCGCGAAGACTACGGTCGGCTTCACCGGCGCGGATCTCGCGAACCTCTTAAACGAGGCGGCGCTTTTAGCGGCGCGCAAGAACAAGAGCCTCATCGGCATGAACGACCTCGAGGACGCTACGATCAAGGTTATGGTCGGACCTCAGAAGAAGTCGAAGGTCATCAACGAGAAGGAAAAGCGCCTGACCGCTTATCACGAGGCGGGACACGCGATCGTCACGAAGTATCTCCAGCCCGAGACTCCCGTGCATCAGATCTCGATAATCCCGGCGGGACGCGCGGGCGGATATACGCTCTCGCTCCCCAAGGAGGACAGATCGTATCAGTCGAAGAACGAGATGGAGAACGAGATTGTCTCGCTGCTCGGCGGACGCGTCGCGGAGAAGCTGATAATCGGCGATATATCCACCGGAGCTTCGAACGACATCCAGCGCGCGACGGCTATCGCCCGCAATATGGTCACCCGCTACGGAATGAGCGACACGCTCGGACCGATAGTCTACGGCTCGGAGCACAACAGCGACGAGGTCTTCTTAGGGCGTGACTTCAACACGAGCCGCAACTACTCCGAGGGCACGGCGACGGTCATCGACAACGAGATCAAGCGCCTTGTCAACACGGCTTATGACCGCGCGACCGAGCTCCTGACCGAGCACATCGACAAGCTGCATTTCATCGCTTCATATCTCATGAAGAATGAGGTCATGGACGAGGATCAGTTCAACGCGGCAATGGACGCGGCTGAGGGAGAGATGACTATAGAGGAGCTCGAGCGCATGCGCGACGAAAAGCGCCGACAGTCGGACGAGGAGAACCGCGTCAGGGCTGAGGAAAATGAAGCCGAGCGTCTCCGCCGCGAAGCCGAGGAAAAGGCTGAGGCTGAGAAGAAGGGCAATGACGATATTCCGAGAATGAAGGAATAAAAGCCGGTCGGGCGTCAGGTGTGAGCGCCGGACGTCCGCCGACGGAAAATAACTTGTGTATAACACACATCATCGAAAGGAATCAACAATGGATACTGAGATCAGAACATCAAAAGCCACCGCGGTCGGCTCTACGCTCGGCGGCGAACTCATCTCCTACAAGAGAAACGGACAGGAGTACGTCTGGGAGGGACTCCCTGAATACTGGGCGAGCCACGCTCCGATACTCTTCCCGACAGTTGGCTCGACGATCGACGGCAGCGTTAAGTTCGAGGGAGTGGCGTATCCGCTCCAGAAGCACGGATTCGCGCGCAAGCAGGAATTCCGTCTGCTTGAGGACGACGGCGACAAGCTCGTGTATGAGCTGTTCGACAATCAGGAGACCCGCAAGGTTTACCCGTACAAGTTCCGTCTGCTTGTGACGCATAAGATCACCGATGAGGGCTTCTCAACCGAGTACACCGTCGAGAACATTGACCAGAAGCCGATCTGGTTCTGCATAGGCGGACACGCCGGATTCCGCTGCCCGATGAAGGACGGCGAGAAGTTCTCGGACTACAAGCTGATCTTTGACAGCGTCGAGAACGAGGATGTCATCTACACGACGAATTACGGCGGAGGCTACATAGACGCGTCGCTCCCCGTGACCGACAAGCTGAAGAACACGAACGAGTGGGATCTGAACTATGAGGACTACGACGTTGACGTTCTGCTGACAAAGAAGCTGAAGAGCCACAGCGTTAAGCTCGTGAACAAGAACACCGGCAAGGGAATCGACTTCGATTTCAGCGGCTTCAAGGCGCTCGGCATCTGGACGCCGCCGAAGAAGCACGCGCCGTTCGTCTGCATCGAGCCGTGGAACGGACTTCCGGCTCATCTCGATGAGACCGGAAACTTCGAGGACAAGCCGTACGCGATAAAGCTCGGAGTCGGCGAGAAGTACTCGGTCGGCTATTCGATGAAGGTCATCGACTGATATATTGGGTGGGGGGGACAGGATTCTGCCCCCCTTTTCGCGCGTCCGAAGATTCAGGGCGGCTCTGATTCATTCTTCATCACAGAAGAGCAGAGATAACCCGCCCGATGAGTTCAATGTCCTCCACTACGCCGCGATGACAGGGCTTGAGAAAATTTTATGAATTTTTTTCGTGAAACGGGAACAAATCCCGGAAATCTGCGTCTATATTGTTGAGATTTCGTGTTCCGGAGGAAAACAAGATGGAAAAGCGCAGACTTATCGGAATATTCGACATGCTGGCGATCGTGGTGCTTGAGGCGCTGCCGATCGGAGTCGATATGAACTTCATGAATTGCTACGGCGACGAGATAATTTATAAAAAGAGCTATTTCTCGCCTTTTCCGTTCGGATACGGGCATATCCAGCCGCTGATAATCTCGCTGCTCTCGCTTTTTCTGTTGGTGTTATGGATCTGCGGGATGGTTTTCGAGTCGCAGGACGGATATTACATTTTTTTAGCGATTCTCTCGGGCGGCGCGGTAGTCATCTGGTTCACACAGTTTCCGATGGGGCTCGGAACGACGGTGACCGGCGCGGCTATAGCTCTGCTGCTCGCCGCCGCGACCGTGCTTTCGGTCTATGAAGTAAAAATGGTCAGGAGAACCTATGAGACCTGAAATAAATATTGAAAAATCAGCGAAGCTCTCAAAGCTCGCGCTCACGCCTGAACTTGAGGAATTCCGCGGCGACCTTGAAGCGATGCTCGATCTCGCCGACAGCCTCCCGGAGCTGCCGTCAAGCGATAAGCCGGGACGCGTGAACATCCTCCGCGATGACATTCCCAGAGAATGCGTCTCAAATGAAGAGCTTTTAAAAAACTCGCCCGACAGCGCGTCGGGCTGTTTTCGCGTTCCGAGAACGGTCGGAGGGGAAGAATGAACGGATATACCTTAAAAGCGCTCTCAGAGCTGCTTTCGTCGCGCAGAATCTCCTCAGCCGAGCTGACGCGTGAATACCTGTCAAGAGCCGAAACCGATGAGGTTGGCGCATTCCTGACTGTCACGTCCGAAAAGGCGATATCAAAAGCCGCCGACATCGACTCGTCGCGGATTGCTGGGCACAAAGCTCACCGCCTTGCCGGAATCCCCTTCGCGCTCAAGGACAACATAATCACCCGCGGCGTCAGAACCACCTGCGCGTCAAGGATGCTCGAAAATTTCGTCCCGGTCTACGAGTCAACCGCGTCGGAGCGGCTCGCCGATTGCGGCGGTGTCCTCATCGGAAAGACCAATATGGACGAGTTCGCGATGGGCTCGTCGACTGCAAACTCGCACTTCAAAAAGACGCTCAATCCACGCGACCACGCGAGAGTACCGGGCGGGAGCTCGGGCGGCTCAGCCGCTGCCGTCGCGGCGGACGAAGCGCCGTACGCGCTCGGCTCGGACACCGGCGGTTCGGTAAGACAACCCGCGGCGTTCTGCGGCTGTGTCGGGCTCAAGCCTACATATGGAAGAGTTTCGCGGTACGGACTTGTGGCGTTCGCGTCGTCGCTCGACCAGATCGGCGTGCTGGCAGAGAATGTATACGACTCGGCGATTGTGCTTTCGGCAATATCCGGACGCGATGAGCATGACGCGACCTCGGTCGGCAAGCCGGAGAATTTCACCGACTCGATCGAAAGCGGCGTCGATGGACTGCGCATCGGCATCCCGGAAGAGTTCTTCAGCGCCGACGGAATTGACGCAAGAGTCGCGGCGACCGTTATGAGCGCGGCAGAGCGTTACGAAAAGCTCGGCGCGAAGCTCGTCAGGGTATCCTTCGCCTCGCTGAAATACGCGCTCCCGGCGTATTATGTGATCTCGAGCGCCGAGGCGTCGTCGAATCTCGCACGCTTTGACGGAGTCCGCTACGGACACCGCGCGGAGGATTTCAATGACATCGACGAGCTCTTCGAGCGCTCACGCTCCGAGGGCTTCGGAGACGAGGTCAAGCGCCGGATAATGCTCGGCACATTCGTACTCTCAGCCGGCTACTACGACAGATATTACAAGCGCGCTCTCGGCGCAAGACAGCGTGTCGCCGCGGATTTCGCCTCAGCGTTCAGTGAGTGCGACCTGATACTCACGCCGACGACACCGACTGTGGCGTGGAGATTCGGCGAGCGTCCCGACCCGATGTCTGAAAGGCTCGGAGACATATTCACTGTCCCCGCGAGCCTCGCCGGACTCCCGGCGATTTCAGTCCCCTGCGGCGAGGTCGACGGAATGCCGGTCGGAATGCAGCTTATCGGACGTGAGTTCGACGAGAAGACGATTTTACGCGCTGGACACGCTTTTGAGGTGGAGAGATGAAATTCATTGACGATTACGAACTCGTCTGCGGGCTCGAGGTGCACGTTGAGCTGAAGACCGCGACGAAGATATTCTGCTCCTGCCCGACGACCTTCGGCGCTGAGCCGAACACACAGTGCTGTCCGGTCTGCTCGGGAATGCCGGGGGCGCTCCCGGTACTGAACCGCCGCGTTGTCGAGCTTGCCGTGACCGCCGGGCTCGCGCTGAACTGTGAGATAACCAGACTATCGCGCGAGGATCGGAAGAATTACTTTTACCCCGACCTGCCGAAGGCTTACCAGATCTCGCAGTTCGATCTCCCGCTCTGCGTCGGCGGCTATGTCGACATCCTCTCGGACGGCAAGCCGAAACGGATCGGCATCACGCGCATTCACATCGAGGAGGACGCCGGAAAGCTTTTACACGACGACGCCGGAACGCTCATCGACCTGAACCGCTGCGGAGTTCCGCTCATCGAGATAGTCTCCGAGCCGGATATCCGCTCGGCTGAGGAGGCGGCGGATTACGCGCGCAAGCTGCGGTCGATTCTGCTCGCCGCCGGGGTTTCAGACTGTAAGATGAACGAAGGCTCGCTGCGGTGCGACGTCAACCTGTCGGTCAGAAAGCGCGGCGAGACTGAGCTCGGCACGCGCACCGAGATGAAGAACATCAACTCCTTCAGCTTCGTCGAAAAAGCCGTCGAGTACGAGTACCGCCGGCAGGTCGAGCTTTTGAAGTCGGGCGGGAAGGTCGTTCAGGAGACCAGACGCTTTGACGCTCAGTCGGGAAAGACCTTTACTATGCGCGTCAAGGAAAACGCCGACGATTACAGGTATTTTCCCGATCCGGATCTTCCGTGGATTGAGACGACCGACGAGGAGATCATGCGAATCAAAAGTACGCTTCCGAAGCTCCCGGACGCGCGCAGGGCGGATTATATCGCGCTGGGACTCAGCGAAAAGGACGCGGAGCAGCTTATCTCCGACCCGGCTTTATATGAGTTCTTCGACAAGGCTGTGGAAAATACGGAATATCCGAAGATACTCGCGAACCTGACGCTCGGCGAATTATTGTCGCTGACCGACGGTGACATAAAAGCCGGACCCGCGGCGCTCGCGAAGGTCGCCGACCTCGCCGGAGAGGGGACGATCAACAGTTCGACCGCGAAGAAGCTCGTCAGAGCCATCTGTGAGGCGTCAGACGCCGGAAAGGCGCTTGACCCTGTCAGATATGTCGAGGAGAACAATCTCGCTCAGATACGCGACGAGGCGCTTCTGAGAGGCTATGTAACCGAGGCGCTCGAAGCCGACCCGAAAGCGGTCGCGGCGTACAAAGCCGGGAAGTCGAACGCGGCGAAGGCGATAATGGGCAAAATCATGGCGAAGACCGGCGGCCGCGGCGACCCTGTGATACTCGACCGGCTGCTTTACGAAGAGCTTTCAAAATAAAGTCTGAAATTTTGCGTTATTCCTATTGACAAAAGCGTTTATTTGATGTATAATAAAGCTATCAACATAAGGAGGACTTCGCGCATGAAAACACGTGTCGAAATCAAGGAAGAATCAAAACAGATACTCAAGGAAAATTACAGCGTCGCGCTGCTGTCGTTCGTGCTCTACGGACTTCTGTCGGCGGTCGCGGCTGGCGTGGTGGTCGGCATCGGCGGACTTCTGATGCTCCCGCTCGGCGTCGGAATGAACCTCGTCTACCTGATGCTCTGGAAGCACGAGAATCCGTCGATCGACGTTATGTTCTCAAGCGCGTTCCAGCAGAATTACGGACGCAAGCTCGGCGGAATGCTGCTCGTGGCGCTCTACACCTGGCTCTGGAGCCTGCTTTTCGTGATTCCGGGTATCGTCAAGAGCTACTCCTACGCGGCGACTACCTACATACTCGGAAAGTACACAAATGTCACGGCTGACAACGCCATCAAGCTCTCAATGCGCATCATGAACGGACACAAAATGGATCTCTTTATCATGCAGCTGAGCTTCATCGGCTGGCAGCTCCTCGGCGTGCTGACCTTCGGGCTTCTCAACATTTTCTGGGTCACTCCGTATCAGAACATCGCGACCGTCGGCTGCTTTGACGAGTTCCTCGCAGAGGCTATCGAGAGCGGCAGAGTCGATCCCAGCGAGCTCGCCTAAAAAACAATAAAAAACTCCCCGAGGGGAGTTTTTTATTATTCAGATAATCATTCCGCAGCGCCCTTCGATTCCGAACGCCGCGAAATACTTTTCTTCCATCGGTATCCACTTGTCGCGGAAGTTCACCCACATCCCCTCGCCGTTTCGCGCGAGGATGCGGTTTTTCTGTTCTTCCGGCGTTATCGTCGAGAAAACCGCGAGATCAAAGTAATTGCCGAACGCCGGGTGGAGTGAATACGCGCCCTCGCAGATCAGCAGCCGCTTCGGCTCAATCACCGCCGGCTCGGCTCTGAACCCACCGGTCGAGCAGTCGAACACGCGGTAGCTGAACCTCTCCGCGCGGACGAACGGAACAACCTCATCAAGAAACCTCTCGCGGTCAAGATTCCCGCCCGGCTCGGCGAGCCTTTCGGCGGTGCGCATATCGAACGGCAGGAAAAAGTCGTCGAGATGCACGACCGCGCCGTCAAAGAGTCCGGCGATCAGCTCCGCCGCGGTGGTTTTACCCGACGCGGCGCGCCCGTCTGTCGCGAGGACGACCCGGTCAGAGGCTTCAAGCCGCTTTGAGAGCTCAAAAATCACAGGCAGCAGGCGGACATATTTCGTGTCGACGAGCCGGTACGCGGGCTTGTATTCGTTTCGATAAATGTCGCTGTGGCTGACGGCTCTGACGCCGTTCTTTTCGTATCCGGCGCGGAATTTTCCGAAATCCGCAGCAGAGAAGGGAAGTCTGCCATTCTTCGCGAGCGACGCGATAATGTCGAGCGCGCTTTCGAACTCCTCCGTGTCTCCCTTCGGGGAGGACGCCGAGGTTATGAACATCTTTCCGATGAGCGAAAGCTCACTCTCGGAAAGCTCCGAGTCAATGTAAACTCTCGAGAACCGACCGAGCGCTTCGGTGCGGAACGGCGAGGTGTGCGTCACCGCTGAATATTCGGCTTTCAGCCGCTCAAGCGCCGTGTCGGGCTCGGAGATCATATGCTCCGGACCGAAGACCGCCTGATAGGCGAGCTTTACGGCGTCGACCGGCTGCATCTTCGGATACAGCCGTGCGTGAGTCAGCAGGGTTTCGGTGAAGTTCATTTATCCTCCGGCATGAGATGCGCTTTTTTGAGCGCGATGACGATCAGCGGGATCAGGACTATGTGGCAGATAATGCCGGGAATCGAGCCTGTGACAGCGCCGGCGATGAACGCCGCGAAGCCGAAGCTGCTAGCGTTCACGACCGCGACCGTCCATTTGACGATCCCCCAGACTATGCGTCCGATGACCATCGCGCTGACGAGCGAGACGTAGATGTAGGGGATCTTTTTGGGCAGGAGCTTGTAGAGAATCCCGGCGGAAAGTCCGTAGGCAGCCATCTCAAACGCCATCGGAAACGCGACGGCGAGCGGCGGCATGCTGAATATCTGGCTTCTCAGAAGCGGTGAGATGAATCCGACGATGAGTCCCCAGACCGGTCCGCAGATGAATCCGCAGAGCAGCGCGGGAATGTGCATCGGCGAGAGCGCCTTGCCGATGTTCGGTATCTGTCCGGTCAGAAAGGGCAGCACCATGGCGAGCGCAAGGCACATAGCGGCGAACGCGAGCGTTCTGACGCGGAATTTCGATTTGGTCACGGGGTGGGGTTTGGTGTTCTGCATTTTGTTTTCCTCCGAAGTATAGAAATAAGACGGCGGCTTCTGCCCTCGTCCGGCGCTTATCGCGCGCTCTACGCTTTTATTTTACTCTTTATCCTTACTTCGGTAAGAACCAGCCCGGCTTATTGCCGGGCGTCCGCCTTCTGGCAGAGATATTATATCACATAAGCCCCCGAGTTGTCAAGGGAAAATTCAGCCTGTTCCGAGGAATTTTTTAATGAGTCCGACCGCGTCGCGTATCAGCGCCGTCAGCGGAAGGTCTCCGACACCGGCGACCATGTTGTCGCAGCGGTTTACCGGTATCAGCACTCTTGCCGCGCCGCTCTGACCGATCGCCTTTGCCATCTCCGGCGTGACCTCGCCGAAAAGCGAGTCGGCGATGACTATCCCGACCGGTCCGGCGATGACGTCAGCCGTACGGCAGGCGACGATGACAGGATTCTCGCCGGTCGCGGCGTTGTCGGGCGAGGACTTCAGCATGTTCGCGGTCGCGATCGAATTCGTGCCGACCGCGGTGATCTCAACATTTTCAAGCGCTCTCAGCGCCTCGATCAGCTGCGAGCCGATCCGCCCGCCCTGACCGTCGATTATCACTATTCTCTTCATCTGTGCGCTCCTAAGAGCTTCAGCGCGTTCTTCGACGTGATTCTGTCCATGAGGTCGGCGTTCAGCCCGAGCGAGGTCAGGTATTCGAACGACTCCTTCGGCGTAAACCACGGAAAGTCGCTTCCGAAGAGAATGTGCCCGGGATCATGAGCCTCGAGCATCCGCTTTGCCTGCGCCCTGTCGAGGTTGAACGGAGCGGCGAGCGAGGTGTCGAGCCAGACGTTCTTTCTTCCGACCAAAAGCCGCTCGACGTCGTCCCAGAGCTTGTTCGAGCCCATGTGAGCCGCTATGAAGCGCAGTTCGGGGAACTTCTCCGTGACTCTGACTATGCGTTCGGGCGTGCAGTGGATGAAATCAGGCGAGTAGAAATCCCAGCCCGAGTGGCTGACGACAAAGAGATCGTTCTCTACAGCCGCTCTGAACACCGTGTCGAACCGCTCATCGTCGATCGCCACGCCCATGTAATCCGGGTGGAGCTTGATGCCCTTTATCCCGGCGTCGTGGAGACGCTTTGCCTCCGCGTCGATGTCCGGGCTTTCGGGGTTGAGCGAGCCGAGCGAGAAGAGCCGGGGATTTTTCGAGCACTCAATCGCGAAATCGTTGACCTTGTGCTCCTGGTGCGGATTCGTGGCGATGTTCAGCACGACCGAGTAGTCGACGCCGTACAGATCCATGTGCGCGATGAGGTCCGGGATCTTGCCGTTTCCGAACGGCGTTATATTGCCGCAGGCGGCGAGTTTCGGTATGGCTTTCTCGGCGAGCGAGTCGGGAAAAGCGTGTGTGTGGAAGTCGATCAGCATGCTCTTTTGCCCCTTTTTGGAAATGTTGTAACTTATATTATAGCACAATCTGAGGCCCCAAAAAAGCCGTTTTCTGTGAATAAACTAAAATAGTGCAAATTTTCCATAAGAACCCGAATAAATTTCTGAAATAAGGTGCAAATTGCATATTGAAAAATTGTGAATGATGGTTTATAATATTTATATAATGGGGAAGAATAGTGTTTATCTATTTTGCGGCTTCCGAACGCCGCGAAATACCTAACTCTCACGAAGATCCATTCAATTAATTTCTGGAGGTCAATACATTGGGAAACAAAATGCATGAGTTCAAATCCGCGGCAGAGCTCCGTTCTATTTTCGAGAACGAAGCCTCCACTGCCAAGGAGCGCATAGCATCGCTTTTCGACGAGGGAACTTTCGCCGAGACCGGTGCGTATGCACACAGGATCGCCGCTGAGATCGGCGGTACGGAGGGCGAGCTGGAGGGGGTCGTCTGCGGCTACGGCGCAATAGACGGTCGCCTCGTATTCGCGTTCGCACAGGACTTCTCCCGCATGAAGGGCGCTGTCGGCGCTATGCAGGCTAAGAAGATCTGCGACCTTTACGATCTCGCCATAAAGAACGGCGCTCCGGTCATCGGAGTCTTCGACAGCGCGGGAGCGTATGTTCTCGAAGGCGTCGAGGCGCTCGCGGGCTACGGTCGCATCATGAAGAAGGTCGCGGCTGCTTCAGGAGTCATCCCGCAGATCGCGGTCGTCGCCGGAATCTGCGGCGGCGCTATGGCTACCATCGCGTCGATGTTCGACTTTGTCGTCGGCGCAAAGAAGGAAGGCAGCTTCTATGTCAATCCTCCTTTCGTTCTCAATAATATCGCGAAGGGCGCTAAGCTCGGCGAGATCGCTACCGCTGCGAACGGCGGCTCGGTCGACGTGGCATGTTCGGATGCCGCTGAGGCTATCGCTTTCGTGAGAAAGCTCCTCGCTTATATCCCGCAGAACAACGCTGACGGCACGGCGTACGCTCAGACAAACGACGAGATCAACCGTCTTGTCGATGTCGACTCGATCATCTCGGCTGAGAACTACTCGATGGCTGACGTCATCAAGGCGATCTCGGACGACGCCGCTTTCCTTGAGATCGGCGCTGACTGGGCAAAGTCGATGCTCACCGGATTCGTCACCCTCAACGGCATGGTCGTCGGAGTCGTCGCTAACCAGCCGGCTGAGAACGGCGGCAAACTGACCGGCTGCGCTGCCAAGAAGGCTGCGAAGTTCATCTCCTTCTGCGACTGCTTCAACGTTCCGCTGCTCACACTCGTTGACACCGAGGGCTACGAGGTCTCGGTCGAGGCTGAGAAGGCAC
>CAKSOR010000013.1 GCA_934477985.1 uncultured Eubacteriales bacterium | reverse complement strand
CGGTTGGAAAGGCGCTTGAATCGACGCTGCTCTCGATGTTCCGCGAGGTCGTGTTCGGTGTCGGATTCGCGCTGATTCTGCCGATATTCCTCGGGCTTGACGGCGTGCTTTACTCAATGCCGGTCTCGGATATTCTGACCTTCATTATCTCACTGGTTATAATAGCGAAGACATATCGCGACCTCAAGTCGGTTGATGAGTGACGGACGGTTCGTCAGACACAGAAAAAACGCCTGGGATTTCCCAGACGTTTTTTGTATTCAGATCAGAACGCGCAGCCTTCCATCGGGAAGTAATCGGTCGTGAACCCGGTCACGCCCATGTCGGCAAGCTTCACGATCCGCTCGAAGTCGTTGACAATCCAAGCCTCGACCGGAACATCATGGTCGAGCGCGGCAGAGACTGTTTTCTCGTTGACGGATTTGTCGAAAACATCGAGATAAACGTCCTTGCCGAGCGACTTCACGAACTCAATCTCGTCAGTAGATCCGGGGTCTCTGATCTCGCAGCAGTAGCCGTAGCGAAGATGGTCTCCAGCGGCGCGCGACATGCACTCGAGCCCCTCACGGTCAAAGCCCTTCGCTGTGCAGCGTCCGCTCAGCCCGTGGCGGCGAACCATCTCCCAGATCTCGTTGAAGACCGCCTGATTGTTTCCGAAGCCGCCGAGCCGCAGCACAGGGCGCAGTCCGGCGTGGCTCATGAAGCGCAGGACATCGTCGAGAAGCGGCAGTTCCTCGTGATACGACGGGTCGAACCAGCTTCCGAAGTCGTATCTTCTCGCCTCGGCGAGCGTCATTCCGCGAATCGAGCCGTGACCGTCCGAGGTCTCGTCGATCGTGTCATTGTGGAGCGCGACGAGCTTGCCGTCAGCGGTGATGTTCGTGTTGACGACGCACTCGGAATAACCGGCTCTGGCGGCGAGTGAGTAAGCCGCGAAGGTGTTCCTCGGCGCGTAGCCGATCATTCCGAGATGCGCGACGAACTTTATTCCGCCTCGGCGCGTCTCGCGGAAGCTGTTCGGCAGTGTGTAGAGCTGGAACTGATGTATCACGACGTCGGCGTCGGCAGTCGACTCGACAAAGAGCTCGGCGCGCGTGACGTTGTCGGGAATTATGAACCTGAACACATACTCGCGCGCGTGACGTTCGTAGAACTGGCACTGACCGTCATGCTTTCCGCCCTTTGCGCGGAGCTCGCGGTCTCCGATGAAGAATCTCACGCCGACAAAGCACTTGCCGAACTCTCCGGCGCGGTTCTCGGCGATGGCGCGTACGATGATTATGTCGCCGCAGCTCCAGTTTTCGAGCTTTGTAGTGAAGTTGATCGAGCGAGATGGCTTCAGAAGCTCGGGAAACTCGCTTGGTCTGATTACCTCGTTCGGTCTGATGATCGAATTTTCCATAAAAATCACCCCTTGATATATCAAAACACGGCTCGCCGCTTAGGGAGAGCCGTGTAACTTATTTTAACAGCGCGTAAGTCACGCCAACACCCATATTCGGGAATATGAACGACAGGATGAGATCGCAGATGAAGCTGACGCTCAGAAAAACTCTGAGGAACGACCTCACTCTGGGGGCAATCCGCATTATCGCCGCTTGCAGCGCCGGACCGCCCTTGCAGACCGCGCCTGTTCCGGAGATTCCGAAGAGCAGCAGTCCCTCAAGGCAGACTCTCCCATGGAGGTTCATAAACTTTGTGCTGTAATCCCACCAGCGGCAGCGGAAGAAGAACTCGACCGCGACCGCGGTCAAGTACTCCATCGAGCCGCAGAGCAGTGTCGCGAGCAAAAACACAATGAACGGATGCTGCTTGAAACGTCCGAGCAGCAGGAGTATCAGACACCCGCCGACTCCGTAGATCGGCAGCCAAGGACCGTGGAACATGCCGCGGTTGGCGATGACTCCCTCGGTGAAGCCGATATATATAACCTCCCAGACCCAGCCGATGCCGGAGAAAATGAAGAACATCAGTATTAAATTGTCGAGTGAATAGTGTGTCGTCTCATCACGCGGTCTTGTGACAGTAACTGATTCGTCCATTTTGTCCTCTGTTTTCAGCATATCCGGAAAGTCCGGTCTTTATTCGGTTACGTATTCGGGCTTGGCTGTCTTGTTGACGGCAGCTTCGGTTATGATGACCTTCTTGATCTTCGGGTCGGACGGAATCTCGAACATAACATCCATCAGGATGCCCTCGACAATCGAACGAAGTCCGCGGGCGCCGGTGTTGCGCTCAATAGCGAGTCTCGCGACCGCCTTGACCGCCGCGTCCTCAAAGACGAGATCGACGCCGTCCATTCCGACGAGCTTCTTGTACTGCTTGATGAGGGCGTTCTTCGGCTCTGTGAGGATGCGGACAAGCGCGTTCTCATCGAGGCTGTCGAGCGATACGATGACCGGAAGACGTCCGACGAGCTCGGGGATGAGTCCGTACTTGACGATGTCATGCGCGGTGACATCCTTGAAGATGCCGGTCGCGAGCTTTTCTTCCTTCTTCTTGATGTCGCTCGTGAAGCCGACCATCTGGCTGCCCTTGCGCTCGGCGATGAGGTCGTCGAGCTTGTCGAAAGCTCCGCCGCAGATGAAGAGAATATTCTCAGTGTTTATCTGAATGAATTCCTGGTTCGGATGCTTGCGTCCGCCCTGCGGGGGAACGTTTGAAACAGTGCCCTCGAGTATCTTGAGGAGCGCCTGCTGAACGCCTTCGCCGGAGACGTCGCGGGTTATCGAGCGGTTCTCGCTCTTTCTGGAGATCTTGTCGATCTCATCGATGTAGATGATTCCGCGCTCAGCGCGCTCGACATCGTAATCAGCCGCCTGAATGAGCTTCAGAAGAATGTTCTCGACGTCCTCGCCGACATATCCGGCTTCGGTGAGCGTAGTGGCGTCAGCGATCGCGAACGGGACTTTAAGCGCCTTCGCGAGGGTCTGAGCGAGGTAAGTCTTTCCGACGCCGGTCGGTCCGATGAGGAGCACGTTGCTCTTCTGGATCTCGACATCGTCCTGAGGCTTTGTCTCTGCCGTCTTCTTGGTTCTGCGGCGCGCGGTGGGCTTCGGAAGGTTGAGAATGCGCTTGTAGTGGTTGTAGACCGCCACCGAGAGCACTTTCTTCGCCGCGTCCTGACCGATGACATAGTCGTCGAGCATGCTCTTGATCTGAGCCGGCTTCGGCAGAGTCTCAGGAGTGAGCTCATTCAGTTCGTTTTCGCTCATGAGCTGATCGTGGTCGTAGATTATCTGGTTGCAGGCGTCGACGCAGTTGTCGCAGATCATCGCCCCGGTCGGGGAGGGAATGAGAAATTCCACCTGATTCTCGGTGCGTCCGCAGAATGAGCAGCGTCTTAAATTGCTGTTATTGTTGTTTTTCGTTGGCATTTTAACTTCCTTTGACGTCAGGCGTCGCGCTTCGAGATGACCTTATCAATGAGTCCGTAGGCGCATGCCTCGTCAGCGGTAAGGAAGTGGTCGCGGTTTGTGTCCTGCTCGATCTGCTCGATCGGCTTTCCGGTCTGCTCGGAGTAGATGCGGTTCATGCGCTCGCGGACGCGGATGATGTGATCGGCGTGGATTTTGATGTCGGACGCCTGACCCTGGAGACCGCCAAGCAGCGGTTGGTGAATCATTATCTCGGCGTTCGGAAGCGCGAAGCGCTTGCCCTTCGCGCCGGAAGAGAGCAGGAACGAGCCCATGCTCGCCGCCATGCCTATGCAGATAGTCGACACGTCGCACTTGATGAAGTTCATCGTGTCGTAGATAGCCATGCCGGCGGTGATAGAGCCGCCGGGGCTGTTTATATAGAGGGAAATATCCTTGTCGGGATCCTGCGCCTCGAGGAAGAGGAGCTGCGCGACGACAAGCGACGCGGTCTGGTCATTGACCTCGTCTGAGAGAAAAACGATGCGGTCGTTCAGAAGTCTCGAATAAATATCGTAGGAGCGTTCACCGCGGACGGTCTGCTCGACTACCATTGGTACAAGTGCCATAAAATACCTCCTCTGGTCACAGCACAGAGTATTTTGGGCGACCTTCAGCCATTACGGCTGCCCGACCGCCCAAATCACATTTTGTCTTCAGATTATTCGTCTATCTTAACGATGTCGTCCTCGTGCTCGTCAGCCTTCGCCTCGTTCGGATCGTAAGCCTTCTCGGTGATGTCAGCCTTTTCCTTGACGAGATCGACTGCCTTCTTGACAGCGACGTCTTCCTTGACCATATCCTCAGCGACGAGCTCTCTGACCTTGTCAGCCTCGAGGTTGTACGCCTTCATGATCTTGTCGTACTCTTCGCTTATCTCCTCCTCGGTCGGAACGATGTTCTCGAGAGCGGCGATCTTTTCGAGAGCGAGACGGGTCTTTACCTGGCGCTCAGCCTGCGGACGCATCTGCTTTCTGAGAGCGTCGAGGTCGAGTCCGGTGTACTTGAAGTAGGTCTTGAGATCAAGTCCCTGCATACGGAGACGATTGTCGAAGTCGCGGACGAAGTTCTCGGTCTCAGCGACATACATCGGCTCGGGGATCTCAGCCTTGAGCTTCTCGTTGAGAGCCGAAATGAGCTGCTCCTCAACCTCGCCGTCAGCCTGAGCCTTGTATCTGTCATTGATCTTTGCCTTTACGTCGGCTTTATATTCATCGAAGGTATCGAATTCGGAGACATCCTTCGCGAACTCGTCGTCAAGCGCCGGAAGCTCGTTGAACTTGAGTTCGTGGAGCTTTACCTTGAAGACAGCGGGCTTGCCAGCGAGATTCTCAGCGTGGTAATCCTCCGGGAAGGTGACGTTGACATCAAACTCGTCGCCGACGTTCTTGCCGACGATCTGCTCCTCGAAGCCGGGGATGAACGAGCCGGAACCGAGGGTAAGGTTGTATTTCTCAGCCTTGCCGCCGTCAAAGGGCTGGTCGTCGACGTAGCCGTCGAAGTCGATGACCGCGATGTCGCCGTTCTGAGCGGCGCGGTCGGTGATCTCAACCTGACGGGAGTTGCGCTTCTGAGTCTGCTCGATCTCGGCGTTGACCTCGTCGTCGGTAGCCTCGCGGACGGTTCTGGTAGCCGGGATGCCGAGGTAATCAGCGATCTCGACCTCAGGCTTTACATAGAATTTAGCGGTGAAAGTGACTCCCTCGTCGCCGATGTCGGTGACGTCGAACTCGGGCTGGGAGACGATCTGGAATTTCTGATCCTTGATAGCGTCATCGTAAGCCTTGGGAGCGATGTCGTTGAGCGCCTCATCATAGAACACGCCCTTGCCGTACATTTTTTCGATGATGTGCTTGGGCGCCTTGCCCTTGCGGAAGCCGGGGACGGTGATCGAGCCGACCTGCTTCTTGTAAGCGCGGTTGACGGCTGCGTCAAAGGTCTCCTTATCGGCGGTGAATTCGATCTCGACCACATTGGTCTCAGGGGTCTTTACGGATTTTAAGCTCATGGTTTTTCCTCCAAAGATAATGGCGCAGTTATAGCGTGGAATATCCGGCGCTTTTTTGTCCCTGCGTCCAGTTATAATTTTTAGTATAATTTTACACTACACTATATTGTACTATATTTTCGCCAAATGTCAATAGATACAGCGAAAAATTTTCAATTTTTTTAAATTTTCCCGCCCGTCAGTCGGGAAGGATTGGCAGCGGATAGAAGTCAAGGAAGTCAGCCGAGGTCAGCGTATAAGTGATTCCGTCCGAGACGACGCTCCGCGGGACATCATAGACTCCGTGGATGTGCCCGAAGTAACAGCGCTTTATCCCGAACTTCTTCATGACGGCGATTATCTCGGGACACTCGTAGCCGCGGAAGCTCGGCGGGAAGTGCAGGAAGACCAGAATCTCCTTCCTGATCCCTGTTGCCGACTCGATCGCGCGCTGCAACTTCAGCGCCTCGGTGAGACTCAGCTCAAGCCGTATCGCCTCGCGCGCGACGATCTTCTGGTAATCGGCGTCCTGCGGCATCTTGCGGTTCGACTCATCGATATACCAGCCGCGTGAGCCGCAGATGACGAAATCCTCGACCTCGAACGCGTTGTTGTAGAGGAATCTCAGCGTCGAGAAGCCGTTTTCCTCGCAGAACTCGCCGAGCTTCTTCATAGACGTCCACCAGTAGTCGTGGTTCCCGCGCCCGATTATCTTCTGCCCGTTCAGTTCATCAATGAATCTGAGATCGCCGGCGGCGCCCTTTGTGCTCATCGCCCAGGAGATGTCGCCCGCGATGACGACCGTGTCGTCCCTGGTTATCAGTCTGTTCCAGCGCGTCCTGAGCTTTTCGGTATAGCCTGTCCAGCGCGCGCCGAAAACATCCATCGGCTTGTTGTCGCCCGTGGAAAGGTGTGTGTCTGATAAAACATAGAGTGACATTAAATACCTCCGATAGAAATTGAGCCGGAACCGAATATCGCCGCGGCGGCGGGTAAAAATACTACTACTCCGCTTGAATGTGAAAGGAAAAAACGAAATGGCACTTTTTGACAATTCTCTCGCTCTCCGTCCCGACACTCTCCCGCGCCACATAAACGGCATAACCTGCGACGCGCACAACTGCGTCTACCACGAGGGAGATCATTTCTGCACCGCCGACCGCGTGAACATCGGCAACGTCGTCGCGATGACGCCGTCCGAGACCCGCTGCGCGACCTTTGAGCCGCGCGGAAAGATCACGAGAAAATAAGTCCGACCAGTCAGATGGTCAGGCAAAAAGGCATCCCGAAACGGCGCGGTCGGTCTCCGACCGCGCCTTGAGTTTGTATGTTTTACTTTTTGAGAGCGAAATCGGTGACCTTTTCGGGCATCTCTTCCTTCTTGATGATGTCCTTGAATCTCACCTCGCGCTTGTCGATGTCCTTGAGCGGGTAGGGAATCTCAACGCCCGAGAGCTTTGTCAGCTCCTTGAGCGCCTCGAGTCCGTCCTCCGGAGTTACGCCGGTCAGCGACGCGTAGACATCCGACGCGAACTTGTAGGGGCTCGCGGTCGAAGCTATCAGCATCTTGAGTCCGTCTTTGTTCTGCTCCATGTACTTATCGGCGCAGTTGACGCCGACCGCGGTGTGAGTGTCGATCAGATAGCCCTTCTTGACAAAGGTTCTCTTGATCGTCGACGAGGTCTCCTTCTCATTGCAGAAGAAGCCGGTGAAGTGCTCGGCGAGCTTTGCCTTCAGCTCGTCGTCGATCGTGTAGCAGCCGCTTTCATTAAGCCGCTTCATGTAATCGGAGGTCTTCTCGCAGCCGCTCATCACATAGAGCAGGCGCTCGAGGTTCGACGAGATCAGAATGTCCATCGACGGCGACATCGTCGTGTAGAACTTGCGGTTGCGGTCGTAAGTTCCGGTCGCGAGGAAGTCGGTCAGAATGTTGTTGCGGTTCGAGGCGCAGACAAGGCGGTTGATCGGCACGCCCATCCTCTTCGCGATGAACGCGGCGAAGATATTGCCGAAGTTTCCGGTCGGTACGGTGACGTTGATCATCTCGCCCGCGTAGATCTCGCCCGCGTTGATGAGGTCGCAGTAAGCCGAGACATAGTAGACGATCTGCGGCGCGAGTCTGCCCCAGTTGATCGAATTCGCGCTCGAGAGGAAGACGTTGCGGTTGTTCAGCTCAGAAGCGAGCGCGGCGTCGCCGAATATCTTCTTGACGCCGGTCTGCGCGTCGTCGAAGTTGCCTTCAATCGCGTAAACGCTGACATTTTCGCCGAGCTGGGTCGCCATCTGCAATTTCTGCACCTTCGAGACTCCGTCGACGGGGTAGAAGACCATGATCTTCACGCCCGGAACATCGCGGTAGCCCTCGAGAGCCGCCTTGCCGGTGTCGCCGCTCGTAGCGACGAGAATCAGCGCGGTGCGCTCCTCGCCGGTCTTCTCAAGCGCGCGGGAGAGCAGCTTCGGCATGATCTGAAGCGCCATATCCTTGAACGCCGAGGTCGGACCGTGCCAGAGCTCGAGCACGAATCTGCGCTCGTCGAGCTTGTGTATCGGCGCGGCTCCGCCCGGGAAGCGCTCCTCGGAGTAAGCCGCCTGGCAGTCCTCGAGAAGCTCCTCGTAGCTGTAATCGGTGAGAAAACGCGAGAGAATGTAAGCCGCTCTCTCGGGATAGCTCATCTCGCAGAGCTCGGCGATTTCCTGAGTATCAAGGCTCGGGATATTCTCGGGCATGAAGAGACCGCCGTCAGACGCGAGTCCCTGCTTTATTGCCTGCGCGGCGCTGACCTTGCCGTCCGAACCGCCTCTTGTGCTTATGTAATTCATTTTGAACCTCCTGATCCTGTGTCCGGCGAAGCCGGATCGAATTTAAAAATTCCGCGAGACGAACTCCCGCGCGTTCGAGTGGAAGAGCCTGCCGATATATTGACCGAGCCCGCGCTCCCGCATTCTGTCAGCTATCTTTGGAAGGTCAGTCACATCCGATATTCCCTCGGGAAGCGAGCCGACTCCGTCGAAGTCGCAGCCGAGACAGACGGCGTTTTCGCCGCCGATCGAAATATAGTGTTCAATGTGATCGACGATGTCGTCGACCGTGCATTTTTCGCGCCAGCTTTCGGTGAGGTGCATCGGCGCGAGGCTTATCCCGACGATTCCGCCGAGCGAGACGATCGCCCTGAACTGATCGTCGGTCAGATCGCGCTTATGCTCGCAGACCGCGCGCGAGTTCGAGTGAGTCGCGATGCAGGGCTTTCCGGCTTTTCCGGACATTTCGATGACTTCATATATCATCTTATCCGACGCGTGCGAGAGATCGGGGACAATCCCGAGCTCAAAGCAGCGCTTTACAGCCTCACGGCCGAAGTCGGTCAGTCCCTCGTCGGTGTCGTGCGCGCCGCCTATCTTGCAGGTCTTATCCCAGACGAGCGTTAAAAATCTCACGCTGTCGGCGTACAGCTCGTCGAGCTTACCGAGATCGTCCGAGATCAGCCGCCCGCCCTCGACCGCTAAGAATACCGAGTTTTTGCCGGCGTTTTCAGCGGCTGAAAGCTCGGCGTCCGAGCGGCAGAGCAGGACATCCGGATTGTCAGCGAGCTCGCGGTCGAGAAGAGCTCTCGCCGCTTTGAACCGCCTGAAAGCCATGTCCTCATCTGTCCGCGGGTCGCTCCACATCGCTAAAACCTGCGTGAAGCCGTCGTATTTTCCGAGCTTGTCGAATGAGACGCAGAGATCGTTCGTTCCAAGGCGTTTGTTCTGCCTCAGAGCCTCAAAGAGTGTGTCACAGTGCAGGTCGAATAGTTTTGCCATATGAGACCCTCCTTATTCGTGAACGGCGTTCGTTATGTGATTCAGTTTAATTGGTATCAGCTTTGAAATATCTATCGGCGTGTCGGAGTGAATCGCCGGGAAGACGACTTCGATGACATCGAGCCGCGGCGCTTTCCGGATCTCCCCGCGGCGGTCGAACATGTACTGTCTGACCGCGCGGAGCATTCTCGACCGCTTTGTGTGGTCGACCGCCGAAGCCGGACGCCCGTAGCGCTGGTTCGACGCTGTTCCGGCGCGGGATTTGACCTCGACAAAGACTATCCGCGTCTCGTTTTCGGCGATTATGTCGATTTCATCGTGCCCGACCCGGACGTTCCGCCCGGTTATCGTGAAGCCCTGGGACTCGAGATGCTCGCAGGCGAGAGTCTCGCCGCGTTCGCCGATCTCCTTTTTGTAGCCTTTCATGACTCGCCCCGGTGCATCTTTTTAAGAAAGCTCCGGCGGTAGATCGCGGGCGGCTCGCCGTGCAGGTCGATGTAGTCGTTCAGCGCCTTGTAATGCGCCTTTGTCGGATAGCCCTTGTGCTTTGCGAGCCCGAGCTCCGGAAACTCCGCGTCAAGCGTCACCATTATCCGGTCACGCGTGACCTTGGCGAGAATCGAAGCCGCCGCTATCGAAGGCGACAGCCCGTCTCCGCCGACCAATGTCACCGCGTCGACCGGGAAATCGCGCGCGACGTTTCCGTCGACGAGCACAAGATCGGGTAGCGGAGTCAGCATCGCGACCGCGCGCCGCATTGCGAGCTGCGAGGCGTTCAGAATGTTCAGCGAGTCGATTTCCTCAGGGGAACTCTCAGCGACCGCCCATGAGACCGCAGACGCGGTTATCAGGTCGAAAAGCTCCTCGCGACGCTTCTCAGTCAGCTTCTTCGAGTCGTTCAGCCGAGGAATTTCAATCCCGGCGGGAAGAATGCACGCGCCCGCGACGACCGGTCCGCAGAGCGGTCCGCGTCCGGCTTCGTCGGTTCCGCAGATGATCCTGTACCCGTCGCCGGAGTACTTGTTTTCAATAGTCCAGTCCATAATTATTCAGGCAGCTCAAGCGTTATTCTGCCGATCTTCGCGGCGCGGAATTCATCTATCAGCATATTCGAGGTGCGCTCGAGGTCGACCTCTCCGCCCGAGATCAGGAATCCGCGCTTTCTTCCGATGACCTCAAGAAGCTCATGGTCGGCGAGCTCGTTGTAAGCCGCCATGTCGCCGAGCTTGTAGCGCTTCGAGAGCTTTCCGGGCGCGACCTTTCTCAGCCGTCCGACGAGAAGGAAGGCGATCTGCTCAAGGTCGAGTATGTCGTCCTTGATAGCGCCGGTGATCGCGAGATTCTCGCCGACCTCCTTGTCCTCGAACTTAGGCCAGAGAACTCCCGGCATATCCAGAAGATCAATTCCGACCGAGGTGGTTATCCATTGCTTGTTGAGAGTGACGCCGGGGCGGTTTTCGACCTTCGCCTTGCTGTTTTTGGCGAGCGCGTTGATGAGCGAGGACTTCCCGACGTTCGGTATGCCGACCATCATCGCCTTGAGGCGGCGACCGGTCATTCCTTTTGATTCATAGCGGTCAAGCTTCTCGCCGAGGAGCTCGCGCAGGGTCGGCGCGATCTGGGCGAGATTGTCTCCGTTGCGACAGTCGTAGAATATCGCCGACTGCCCGGATTCCTTGTAAAATTCCTTCCAGCGTTTGCTGACCTCCGGGTCGGCGAGCGCCGATTTCGAGAAGACCGAGAGCTTCGGCTTCTGTCCGATGAGCTTCGCGAGCTCGGGATTGCGTGAGCTTACCGGAATGCGCGCGTCGAGCACCTCGATGACGATGTCGACGAGCGGAAGACACTCGGTGATGAGCCGCCGCGTCTTCGCCATATGTCCGGGAAACCACTGTATAACGGTTGAAGGCATTTCAGACCTCCTTTATTTTATCGTTCCTATCTTGTTAAGCGGCGTGAGTCTGAACAGCACGTGACCGAAGACAAAGCGCGTGTCGACGCACCCGATCTGCGAGCCGCGGCTGTCGTTCGAATGGTTGCGGTTGTCGCCCATCACGAAAATCTTCCCCTCGGGGACGGTTAACGGGAACTCGACGTCGTACTGGTTCATTGAGGATCCATCCTCGAAGTTGACATAGGGCTCGTCGAGTGCGACTCCGTCTACAGTGACCACCCAGTTCTCAAAGTCGATGTCCACCGTCTGTCCGGCGGTCGCGATCACACGCTTGACTACTCCGCCGACTATTCCGCTGTCGGGCGACTGGAAGACGACGATGTCGTTCTGCTTGGGGGTGTAAAAGAGCTTGCTGACGATCAGCGTGTCCTTGTCGTGCAGCGTCTGGTTCATAGAAGGACCGTCGACATATGCGATTCGTCCGATGAAGGTGAATATCAGAATTATCGCGGTCAGAGTCGCCACGAATATCTCGACCCAGTCGTAGATGTCGGCGGCGAATTTCATCGGGTCTTCGGGCTTCTTCGCAGCTTCGCCGGCGGTCACCTCGGCGGGAGCTTCAACTACCTCGGCTTCTTCGACCGTCTCGGGAGCTTCGTTCTCTGCCGGCTTCTCATTCTTGTCATCCATCGTTCTTCTCCTTTTTGTCGATCATATGTGAGAGCAGATCATAGCCGTGCGGGATGTAGAATTTCTTCGCTTCGCAGGTGTCCTCGGTGAAGGTGTCGACACCGTCGTACTTCCTGTCGGAGCACCAGATCATGAAGGGCACGGGCTCGCTCGAGTGAGTCCTGAGCTCGATCGGCGTCGGATGGTCGGGGAGGATCATTATTCTGAAATCCTCGCCGGTCGACTTGAGATACTCATAGACCGGAGTCAGAATCAGCTCATCGATCTTTTCGATAGAGAGAACCTTGTTCTCAATCTCGGCGCGGTGACCGCACTCGTCGGGCGCTTCAACGTGGATGTAGACGAAATCATAGCCGTTGTCAAACGCGTCGATAGCCGCGTCAGCCTTTCCGGTCCAGTTCGTGTGGACATTTCCGGTAGCTCCCTCGACATCTATTGAGCGCAGCCCGGCGCAGATTCCGATTCCCTTTATGAGATCGACCGCCGAGATGACCGCGCCGCGGAGTCCCCACTTCTCGTAGAAGTTCGGGAGAGCGGGCTTCTTGCCGGGGCTCCAGAGCCAGATCGAGTTTGCCGGGCGGAGTCCGCGCGCGCGTCTCGCCTCGTTGATCGGATGGTGCTCGAGCACGTCCCAGCTTGCGCGCATCAGGTCATAGAAGGGCTTTCCGGCGTCGCCGTGCGGGAGGTAATCCCTGATTTTTCTCCCCAATATATCATGTGGGCGCATGAACTCGTACTCGGACGGAGTGTTGTTCCAGATCATGCAGTGGCGGTAGCTGACGCCTGTGTAGAAGTGCCGTGCCTCGGTGCCGAACTTTTCCTCGAGCGACTTTATAAGCTCGCTTGCCTCGTCGGTCGTGATCTCATCGGCGCTGTGGTCGATCATCGTGCGGTCGTCGTAGTCGCAGTCCTCTTCGCTCAGAGTGACGACATTGCAGCGGTAAGCCGTGTCGTCGGGGCGCATTGTCAGCCCCATCGAGACCGCCTCGAGAGGCGAACGACCCTTCGAGTAAATCTTCGGGTCATATGAGAGCACGGCGATGTTCGCGGTGTCGCTCTCGGGAACCATTCCGTCGGGAACGTTCGAGACCGTGCCGCAGAGCGCGGTCTTCGCGAGAAAGTCGGTCGTCGGCTTTTTAGCGGCTTCCATCGGCGTCTTTCCGCCGAGCCCGGCGATCTTGCGGTCAGCCATTCCGTCGCAGAGAAGTACAAGATATTTCATGGTATATATTACATCCTTTAAGCTCTTTGAAAGAGCAGTTTTTTCATGTAGAAACAGTCTATAATATTATATCACAACTCGGGTAAAACTACAAGTGCCATTTCGAAAATTTTTCGCCGTTTTTTCGTTCATAAGCTCGACAAAAAGCACAAACCGGGAGCTTTCACTCCCGGTAAAACCATTTACCGGGAGCGTTCCCCGGTAAATGGTCTGTTATCTGATGTATGGTGATTTTCTGCCGTCGGATTGCAGCTCAAATCCCTTCGAGCAAAGGAAGTCGTCGAGCAGCGTGAATACAGCCGGCAGGGCGCACTGGCGCGTAAAGAACCAGATCACCGTCGGTCTGCCGTCGATTACTATCCGCTCGGAGCGGACGACCCGGAGCGCTTTCAGTTTTCCGAGCGTCGCGGCAGGCTCTCTGATTCCGAGCTCTGACTCGGCGAAGCTCTCGTCGAACGAGAAGCCGTCGGGCAGTCTGTAGAGCCTCAGAAGCGCGTCATAAGCCGCTCTGTCGGAGAGGGCGGAGAAGAACGCGAGGAATTTCTCGTCCTCCCGCATCACCCGCCCGAAGCCCCTGCCGTCGTCGACAAATACCGAGTGAAACTCCGGTTCGGTCTCCGAGCCGAGCGTGAAGCCCTGTTCAGTCTCATTGCGTGACGACCTGCAATCGCCGCTCGGGTCGAACTCGCGCCTCTCCCCGAACTCAATGACGCGCGGGTCTTCGGGGTCGGTGAAGACCGAGCGCTCGCAGTGATAGGCTAATTTTCGCATGGCGTCGAACTTCTCTTTGTCCGGCAGACAACGCAGATAACGGCGTACCATATATCCCGCGTCGTCAAATGTCGAGCTTTCGCGCGCGAACAGACGGTCGAGCGAGACCCCGAGCGAGTCTGCGATGTCCGGCAGCATAGCCGTGTCGGGCAGACTCTCACTCCGTTCCCATTTCGATACCGATTGCGGACTGACGCGGAGCTTTCCGGCGAGCTCCTCCTGAGTCAGCTTCATTCTGATCCGGAATTTTCTGATGTTTTCGCCGAGTGACATTTATTTCACGCTCCCTTCGGTCATTATCTGTCTCGCGAAGGAGTTGACATACCAGCAGCCGTGCTTCTTCGCGCCGGGCAGCGAGAGGTGCGCGAGAGTCAGCATCCCGAGCGGCATCTGATCGGTGTCGACGCGGAAGAGCTCGAGCGTGCGGTCACCGACATGCGTTTCTGCCGACGAGACGATATCAAGCCTCTTCGCCCGCTCAAGTAGTCCGGCGGCGCGGGAGGACTCAATTCCGATCTTTGAGGCGATAAACTCAGCCGTGAAGCGCTCAGCCTGCCCGAATCCGATCATTACGGTGAACATCGCAAGGAAATCCGCCTCGCCGAAGAGCGAGAGATATTCGGAAAGCCGCGTCCGCTCGCTCATGAGCCAGCCGAAATTATCGCGCGCCGGGAGCATCGACAGCCCGATATTCGCGTCCGAACCGTTGTACTGCATCATAAAAGTTCCGGGGCAGGCGTAGGCGGTTATCGAGTGATCGCTGCCGGGGTCGACGAGATTCTCAGGTATCGCCGTGGTCGGTTCACCACAGGTCTGGTTTTTGAACGCGTGCTTCGCGAGCGAGCGGACTGCGGCGAATTGGAGCGCGAACGCTCTGTTGACCGCGTCGGAAACCGGCAGTCCGCCGATCTCACGGTCGATTGTGGACATGACATCCTCGCGCTCGCCGGTGAAGAGCGCGGATGGCTCGACCTCGAAGCAGTCAGCGAGTTTCAGAATGCTCGAGAGGTCGGGATCGTTTTCGCCGGTCTCCCACTTTGAGTAGGTCTTGTCGGAAATGCCGAGCTTTGCGGCGACGTCGGACTGGGTAATTTTCCGCTCCTTGCGGAGCTTCTGGAGGTTTTCGCGGAAGGTGGTTTCGGTGCTCATTGATTTTCTCCTTATAGTAGATTTTTCTTTGCGATACTATTATACAATAAATCAGCACGAGAGTCAATGACTTATCACGTGATAAATTCTATTATCGGGAGAATATTCTCACGCGGCGAAACCGAAAGAAAATCCCGCCGGAATCCGACGGGAAAATCTTCATTTTTTCTTCCGCTTTTCGCGGAGTCCAGCGAAGAATTCGCGCAGCAGCGCCGACGATTCCTCGCCGCAGAGTCCGAACTCGATTACCGGCTTGTGGTTGAGCGGGTAAAAGTTCAGATTCAGAAGTGAGCCGAACGCACCGGCTTTCGGGTCTTTCGCCGCCGCGACCACTCGCTTTATCCGCGAGTTTACGATCGCTCCGGCACACATCGGGCAGGGCTCGAGCGTCACGTATAAATCGCACTGCCAGAGCCGCCAGCCTCCGAGTTTCCTGCACGCCTCATCTATCGCGATAAGCTCGGCATGCGCGGTCGCGTTTCTGTCGACCTCGCGGCGGTTGTAGCCCTCTGAAATAATCTCTCCGTCCTTCACTACCACCGCGCCGACCGGAACCTCGCCGAGCGACGCCGCGATTTCAGCGAGCTCGAGCGCCCGCCGCATGAATTTCTCGTCTTCTGTCATTTTCCCTCCGTTTTTTCCTTCGGCTTCACCAAAAACGCGTTCGGAAGCCGTCTTCCGTAGTCTGGATTCAGCGAGCTGTTCTTGTTGATGACCTCGCCCTTGTACGCGAGCACGCTGCTCGAACCGCCGTCGCAGCAGGCTGCGTTGACCGCGCCGTACTTTGTCAGTATGTCAATAAGATCCTCCATCGTGCAGCCGAGACTCCAGCCGACCTTCCGTCCGTCTATAACGAGGAAGATCATCACGCCGTCCTCGCGCTGACCGATCGCCGTCCGCGGCTGAATACCGTATCCGCCGCTGCCTGTGATAGCCGCTTTCCCATCGGCGATGAGCACCGGACCGAATTGTATTCCGGCGCGGATGTCGTACTTGTCCCAGTCCTTGACGTCGCCGACGACCAACCGATCGTCCGAGGTTATCAGAATCGAACCGTAGAAGTTCACGTACTC
>CAKSOR010000012.1 GCA_934477985.1 uncultured Eubacteriales bacterium | reverse complement strand
TCAGCTGGAAGCTCGGCGTGCTCATCGCGGTGGTGGTTCTGAGCATTCTGTTCTATCGACCCTTCTGCAAGTGGCTCTGTCCGCTCGGCGCGTTCTATGCGCTCTTCAATCGCGTGTCGCTGTTCCGGATGAAGGTGGACACGAATAAGTGCGTGTCCTGCGGAAAGTGCGCCAGAGCCTGCAAGATGGACGTTGACGTGACAAAAACCCCGGACAGCCCCGAATGCATCCGCTGCGGAATGTGCGTAAAAGCCTGCCCGACAAACGCCATCCGCTTCTGCTATGGCTTCGGGAACGAGTGCCCGTCAGCGAAAAACGAAATCAAAACAAATGAAATTAAGGAGAAAAATCATGAAAACAATTAAAAGACTCATCGCGGCAATGACCGCGCTCGTACTCATCTTCATAATGGCGTCCTGCGGAGATTCCGGGAATGAGCCGAAGAACGCAAAGCAAGCGTCCGCTATGCACGAAAAGCTGCTGGCTCAGGAGAATGAGATTCTCTCGGAGAACTCCGCTCTCTGGGAGAAGGTCTTCATGGCGGCTGACAAGGGCATGGTCATGACCGAGGACGGCAAGAACTATGGCGACTTCCTCATAACGACCATTGATAAGGCGAAGGAGCAGTTCTCGGACGACGAGTACAAGCTGATAAAGGGCGAGGCTGAGAAGATACGCGACATCGAGGCAAAGCTCACCGAGCTTGAGAATAAGTTCCCGGAGATTCTCTCGTCCGGCGAAGATGGAATGAACACCCCGGCGGGCAACGCGAACGTAACGAAATTCCCGTCCTTTACCGGCAAGGACCTGGATGGCAATGAGGTGAAGAGCGACGAACTCTTCTCGGGCAATGCCGTGACCGTGGTGAACTTCTGGTTCACGACCTGCGGACCCTGCGTCGGTGAGCTCGGCGACCTTGAAAAGCTGAACAAGGAGCTCGGCGAGAAGGGCGGCGAACTCATCGGAATCAATGCCTTCACGCTTGACGGCGACAAGAAGTCGATAAGCGAGGCGAAGGAAGTGCTTGACAAGAATGGCGCGTCATACCGCAATGTTTATTTCGATTCGGACAGCGACGCCGGTAAGTTCACCGAGGGTGTATACGCCTACCCGACTACTTATGTTGTCGACCGGAACGGAAATATCGTCGGCAACCCGATTGTCGGCGCGATTTCGAACAAGAATCAGATGGAGGAACTGCAAAAACAGATCGACACGGCTATAGTTAACGACAGCATGAAATAAAGGTCTTGGGTTACTGAATCAAATCGGGTTTTCGCGATAAGAGGCTTCTGGATTTACCGGCTTTTTATCGCGAAAGCAGTCTTGAATCAGTACCCGGAAACGCGGAGCCTCCCCGAAAGGAGGAATAATGTATGTATCGGAAAATTGCCGCGATAGTACTCTGCGCGATGCTGACACTCAGCGGGTGCGGAGCTTTGCCCGGTGAAGGAATGTGCACGCGAAAGGGCGCGTCCGCGAAGTCAGAAGCCGGGCGTATGTCGGAGGAGAGTTTGGTCATGGAGACAACTGAAAACGTAATCTATCTTGCGGGCGGCTGCTTCTGGGGCATGGAGCAGCTGATGCAGTCGATCCCGGGCGTCATCGACGCGCAAAGCGGCTACGCGAACGGCACCTGCGAGGAAGACGCCGATTACAAGACGGTCTGCGAGGGCGAAACCGGCTTCCGGGAGACTGTCCGCGTGGAGTACAATCCGGATGAGGTGAGTCTTGACGCGCTCTTGCTGGCGTACTTCTATGTCGTCGACCCCACGGTCAAGAACCGGCAGGGGAACGATGTCGGCACGCAATACCAGACCGGAGTCTATTACACGAACGACGCGGCAAAGGAGACGGTAGAGCGCATCGCGGAGATCGAAAGAGGTCGCAGCAAGAAGTTCCTCGTTGAAATCGGACCGCTCATAAACTTCTTCCCCGCCGAGGAATATCACCAGGATTATCTTGAGAAGAACCCGAACGGCTACTGCCATATCCCAAAGGCGGAGATTGAGCTGTTCTCAAAGCTGCGCATCGACCCCGGCGACTACAAAAAGCCCGCCGCCGAATCCATCCGCGACAAGCTGACTGATGAGCAGTATCGCGTCACACAGGAAAACGGCACAGAACGCGCCTTCACCGGAGAGTTCTGGAATCAGTTCGAAAAGGGCATCTATGTTGATATCGTCACCGGAGAACCGCTGTTTTCCTCAACTGACAAGTTTGAGAGCGGCTGCGGATGGCCCGCGTTCACGAAACCCATCGAAGAACCGGCTGTAGTCGAGCTTGAGGACAACAGCCACGGAATGCGCCGCACCGAGGTCAGAAGCCGCGCCGGGGATTCGCATCTCGGGCACGTGTTCACCGGTGACCCGGAATCCCCGAACGGAGTGCGCTACTGCATAAACAGCGCGTCGCTGCGCTTCGTCCCTTACGCGAAGATGGAGAGCGAGGGGTACGGGTATCTGACGTATCTGTTTAATGAATAACCAAATGAGCGCGGACAGGCAGTCATTCCTGTCCGCGCCTCTTTACTCTGACCATCCGACTGCATGAAAGCGACCTGCCAGGAATCCGCGCACTGATTGATCGGGTGTGCGGATTCTTTCCCATGCGGTCAATCCTTCTTCTTCCGTATCAGCCTGTCGGACACCGCGATAAGTGCCGGCAGGATAAAGACTATCAGCAAAAATCGCCGGGAGCGCGGCTGCGGACAGCGTTTCGCACAATCCGCTCTGTCGCCGGGTTCCCGAGCGGTCCGCCGACCATTGTGATGAGCACCATGATGGAGCCGTAAGTCAGCAAGGTGTGAACGCTCCCGCGCGGGACGGGATGTACGCTTCGATCTGCTTTTCGTGTCTTCTCGTCAATCATTGTCTCTCCTCCATCTCCCGCGTCTTCTTCTCAAGCATCGTGTCCCCGGTAATGAGCCTTTCGCCCGAACAGGCTCTGAGTTCAGTTTCCTTGAATTCCATAAAATCATTCTGGGGACAGTAGGGACAGTTGGGACTCGTTTTATACTTTCTTTTATATAATTCTCTCTTTTTTTGAATTTGTACACGCAAAGGTATAAAATGGTCTCAACTGTCCCTACTGTCCCCTAATTGATATTCGACAAATGAAGATTCTGATAAAAGTAATATCCGCCCTTTTTATCTTCTGGTACTTCATTCTGATTTCCCTTCCGGACTTCGTACCCGGTCGAGCCATTCGCCCGAACAGGCTCTGTGTTCAGTTTCCTTGAATTCCATATTTTCCTTTCTGCTATAATAATCGGTCAGGTGAACGTAAGGACTGACGACCCTGACGAGGTTGACGGCTTTTATACTTTCTTATATATATTTTTTTCTTTTTTTGAATTTGTACACGCAAAGATATAAAAGCCGTCAGGGTCGTCAGGGTCGTCAGCCATCGAAACGATGATTCAGAAGAATCCCGATATATTTCGCGCCTCGTTCGCCTTTGATCTTCTGGTATTGCTTCGAGACTTCCATGCCGGACTTTGTCGAGGTATGCACATACTGCTCGCCGGCGCGCGCCCAGTCCTTGTACGCCGCGTACAGCAGGTTCGCCGGAACATCGCCGCCCGGTTCGGTGCACTCCAGTCAGTGTTGAAGTCATTGCGCGCTATGAAATGGCTCAGTGCATGGAAGTTGACCAGTTTTGCATGATTATGTTTTTATAAACCTCAAAATACCGCTCGCCGAGAATCCGGTATGATGCCGAGGAGAAGTGAATTCCGTCGCTTTTAAGCCCGAGTCCCTCTGACGATACGATCCCGCAGAGCGGAAGCACATTCGCCACCTCGCGCAGAACCAGATTCACCTCATGGAGCGCGCGGGGCTTTTTGGAGACATCAATTTTTTCGGAGATTTCGCCGATCACAATCGGCAGATTCTCTGCGCCCAGGTCGGATCTCATCGAAGTCAGCGTTTCGATGAGATCTTTTTTGTATTCCGCGGCGTCGAAATCTATCGCATCGGTCTCGCCCTGATGCCAGAGGATTCCGGCGAATTCCGAGGTTCGCATCGCGAGTTTCGTCATCATCACGGCATGATCGAAGAGGATTTCGCCGGGCTTCCACTGCTTTATCCGCGTCCCGCCGTCAGCGCAGGGGATAAGTCCGATCTCCGTACCAGATTCCCGCGCGAAGCGGTCGGCAAACGACGCCGAGAGTCCGACTCCGCTATGGAATTCTCCAAAGATCGCGCGATCGGGATTTATCGGCTCGCTCATCCTCTGCCAGCGTCCCATCCTGAGCATAAAGCAGCTTTCATTGACAATCTCCGGAACCTCGCCGAAATCGCCGCGTCCCGCCATATTTGATTGACCCGCTAAAAGAAATGATTTCATTTTTCTCTCCCTCATATATTCATCATACTGATTTTTCTGAATTCGCTCGGCGACACGCCGCAATTTCGCTTGAAAACCCGCGAAAAATAGAACTGATCGGCAAATCCGCATCTCTGCGCTACCCGCTCAATATTAAGATCGCTTTCATTGAGCAGTTTTTTTGCCTCAGTCAGCCTGAGAGCCGTCAGGTATCTGACCGGCGGCATACCGAATATCTTCAGGAACGCCTCACGCATCGAACTCATCGGAACTCCTTCAGCTTCGGCGAGAGCCGAGAGCGAGAGCGCCGGGTTCGGATAGCCTTGCTGAATAGCCGAGACAATATTCCTGAGTCTCAATTCCGCCGCCGGGGTAAGATGACTATAGCGCGAAGCTTTGTCTATCGTCTGTATTATCTCATACAGCGATGCCATCATCCCATAATCATTGTACGCAAACGCTCTCAATCGCTGATTGTCGAGCTTTCTGAACAGTGTCTCAAGTCTGGGTGCGGCTCTGAAGCACTCGCTGAACGGATCAAGCGGCGGATCGTCAAGCAGATTGAAGTTTATCGCGATACACTCGCCCGGCTCAATCGTGTCTACCGTATAGTCAGAACCCTTGGGCAGCATGCACACGCATCCGGGCGAAAAATCCATAGTTCTTCTCCTGAAATTGTAGACGACCTTTCCGCGGAGCTTATAGACAAGTCCATAACACCAACGGTTCTTGTGAACGAGCTTCGGCGAGTCGCGCAGTGTGTCGACATGCACAACCTCATCTATTGATGTCACGATAAGCTTCTGATCTCCGAAATAATTCATAAGTCTCACCTCCCTCAGGAGTAATTATATCACCCGCGGTGTCGTTCTGTCAAGGGTTTTCGGAATATAGTTCGTTGAAAAATCCATATCAGACGATAATTACATGGACTTTACGCCTCATGTGTGGTATGATAGTAGCACTACGAAAGGAGATCGTGACATGATCCGGAAAAAATTTGAATCCGCGCGGGATGAGCTTTTTGATCGCTTGGTGACCGCGTGGCACAACGACGAGGCATTCTCTCGCTTTGATAAACTGAAACGGGACACTCTGGCACTCGCGAAATCTATAGACGATGAGCCGCATCCCGTCATAAAGGCAAGGGCGTTTGAATTCATACTTGAAAACGCGCCGCTGACAATCTGCCCTGACGATCCGTTCGGAATCGCGCTCGAGGCCCAGAAGATGGATTCCATACCTGACATCGGCTGTCATTATGAGAAAATTCTGAATTCGCTCAGCTGTAGATTCATGTCGGAGCTCGGCGAAAAGCTGAACCGTCCGGAAGACAGGGAGTTCGTCGATTCCACGCGCAATTATCTGCTCAATGAGTTCTACATCGACTACAACCATTCGGTTCCCGGCTGGGAGGCGATATTCTCGCTCGGAATTCCCGGTCTTCTCGACCGTGCCGAGAGCTACAGACAGTCATTCGGAAATTCGATAACGCCTGAACAGACAGCGTATTTTGACGGAATCAGGATAACATACAAGGCGATCCTGAAGCTCTTCGAAAGGATAGCGGAAGAGCTTTCAAAGCTCCCCGGCGAACACGCGGAGTATATGAAAAAAGCGGTTCTCGCTCTTCATGACGGCGCGCCGGGAAATTCATATGAGGCTCTGCTCCTCGCGTGGCTCTTCTGGTATCTTGAGGAGAATATCGACTGTGTAAGATGCCGGACAATGGGACAGCTCGACGTACTTTACAAGGATTTCTTCGACCATGATCTCGCCGCCGGAATTCTTACAATGGATGAGCTCGTGGATCTCATGAGCTATTTCATGTGCGAATTCCATGTATTCCGCGTCGCCTATCAGCAGCCGATGTATCTCGGAGGCATGGACGAGGACGGGAACTGCCTTGTGAATGAGTATTCGTATCTCTGGCTCGACGCCTACAACAAGCTCTCCGCGCCGAACCCCAAATTGCAGGCAAAGATAAGCACGAACACTCCCGACCGCTTTCTCGACAAGGTGCTTGAAACGATACGGAACGGCAATTCCTCGATCTCGATAATGAACGACGAGGTCGCGGCAAAGTCGCTGATGAAGCTCGGAGTTCCGGCGGGTGAGGCGAGAACGAATGTAATGGCGGGATGTTGGGACTACACAGTCAGGAATCACGAGGTCAAGACAATCCCGGTTCGCGCGTCGCTCCCGAAGATACTCGAGTACACGCTGACCGACGGAGTCTGTCTCTCGACCGGAAAACGCGTACTTCCGGCACGCGGAGTCATCCCTGAGAATTTTGACGGTTTCACAGAACTCTTTGAGAGCCGCTTCGATGAGCTGTTCGGGCGTATACGTTCAATAATCGAGAACTGGGAACTGTATCTCGCCGAGATAAGCCCGTCGAATATGTTTTCCGCTACGCACACTGACTCGCTGTCTCAAGGGATCGACGGATACGCGCGCGGAATGAAATACAACACAACAGTCTATACGGTCGCTGGCGTCGCGACACTCATCGACTCGCTCTGCATGATTAAGAAATACGTTTACGACCGTCACGATCTGTCCTTGAAAGACATTGTGAATATCATGGACACGAACTGGAAAGGACACGAGGATCTGCGCCATGAGATACTTTCGGATCCTGACAAATATGGTTCCGGCTCTGAGCTCGCCGATGGACTCACCGTGAGACTCTGCAAATACTTCGCCTCGACGGTGAATGGCAAGCCCAACTCGCGCAGGACGGCGATGGGACGCGGATTCTGGAAGATAGGCACGCTCTCAATAGACAAGAACGTCCGCTATGGAAAGCTTATGAAGGCAACGCCGGATGGAAGACTCGCCGGTGAACCGCTCTCAAAGAACATGTCGTCGGTCATCGGAATGGATCGCGGCGGAATAACTACCTTCCTCAGGAGCGTCGCGAAGATAGATTTCACCGATTTCCCGCATTCGGGAATGGTCGACGTCGTACTTCATCCGAGCACGGTATCCGGCGAACGCGGGCTTATCGTGCTGCGCGGACTCGTCAGGGCTTATTTCAGGCTCGGCGGGCACTCAATACAATTCAATATTTTCGACTCGAAGACACTCCGCGCCGCGCAGGCTGACCCTGACCGCTACAAAAACCTTCAGATCCGCGTCTGCGGCTGGAACGTCTATTTTGTGGAACTCGAGAAGGTTTTGCAGGATTCTTTCATAAGAGAAGCTGAAAAGACAGAAAAATACGGAATGTAACAAAAGGAGACAATATCATGAAAAAACGCGTAATATCCATGCTTATACTCGCCGCGCTCGCGGCAAATCTCGCCGCCTGTAATGACGAAAAGACGCCGTCCAAAGAAACGACGTCTTCCGGAAATGAAACGACTTCATATGCTGATGACTCATCGCCGTTCGAAAAGGACGATCTCCCCGACAACCTGAACTTCGGCGGCAAAAAGGTCACCTGGTTCATCGGTGACTACAACGCCGCGTATTGGGACGATTTCTACGCTGAGGAACAGAACGGCTCACGTATAAATGACGCTGTCTGGAAATGCCGCAGAAATGTCGAAGACCGACTTGGAGTCGAATTCGATTACTTCCGAAAGCAAGTCACATATGCGGAACGAAACGACATCAAGACTACAGTCGCCGCGAGTGTGATGGCAGGCGACAACGCGTATGACATATATGCCGGTCGCTCGCTTATCGACCTTGTCGCCGAGGACAAAAAATATCTTCTCGAGCTTTCGTCACTTGACTACATAAATCTCGATAAGCCCTGGTGGAACAAGAGCGTTATTGAGATGATGCCCGGCGATGAGGTTTATGAGCTGACAGGTGACGGAACGATCTCGCTGATGAAGCACGCGTTCTGTGTTTTCTTCAACCAGACTATGCTCGACTCACTCGGAGTCAGCGAAAACATGTACGATCTCGTAAGATCCGGCAAATGGACGATAGATAAACTCACTGAATACGCAAAGCTCGGTTATAGCGATGTCAACGGAAACACCGAGCCGGATTTCGGCGATAAATTCGGTCTGACCTTCGGAGACACAAACAAATATCTTGGCTTCCAGATGGCTCTCGGCGGAGTAACAGCGCTCAAGGGAAAGGACGGCTATGAGATCTTCGTCGACGACGAGAGAATGATAAACGCCTTCGACGCGGCTTACTCGCTCGTTCAGAAGACGGAGGGAGTTCTTCTCCCGGGAGGCAATAACAAGGACAATCCGCTCGCGGTCGAGGCGTTCGGCGGCAACTACGCCGACAAGACCTTTATTGAAGGAAACGCTCTGTTCACGATGTCGCTGGCAGGAGACGCCGCCGCGCTGATTGGCGACGCGAAGTTCGGATACGGTCTGATGCCCTATCCCAAGTACGATGAAGCGCAGGAAAATTATGTCACAGGCGACCAGCGGCAGGCATACTTTGCCGCGATCGGATACGCTGATGAAGAACTTGTCGGCGCTGTGCTTGAAGCGTGGTCAAGCGAGTGCTATCGTATACTACAGCCGGAATATTTCGAGACAACGCTCAAGGCGCGTTACTCGGCTGACGACGACATGACCGAGATGTTCGACCTGATCCGCGAGACGATAAAGATTGATGTGTCGAACTACTTCGGAAGTATCGTCGGCTCGATGGTCGATCCGATGAAGAGCCTTATCGCGGCACAGAGCGAAGGTCAATGGTCGTCCGAGATAGCGGGAAAGATGGGAAACTGGAAGACAAAATTCGCTGAGGTCTGGGAGCTGTTCAGCTGATGACGCGGAAATATCTTGTTCCGGCACTGATCTGCACCTTCTTCTGGGGGCTGTCATATCCGCTCGTGAAGCTCGGTAACAGGCTGTTCATACCGGATGGCAGGATACCGGAGCTGATGATATTTGCCGGAGTGCGTTTTCTGCTCTCCGGCGGAATCATCGTATCCGGATGCTTCATAAGACACAGGAAACATCCGGATATGCCGGCGTTACCCGCGCCGCGCACTCTGCCAACGGTTATTATTCTCTCACTTCTGCTGACTTTTTTCCATTATACGCTCATGTATGCCGGTCTCTCGAACTGCGACGGTTCAAAGAGCTCTGTGCTCAAGCAGGCTGGAATAATCGGTGTTATACTCTTCTCGGGAATATTTTACAAAGATGATAAGCTGACGTTTCGAAAGCTGATCGGGTGTCTGATCGGTTTTTCCGGCATAATCGTATGCAATCTCCCATTCAGCGGCGGATTCAGACTGATGGGCGAAGGTTTCATACTGCTGGCGTCAGTGTCATCTTCAGCAGGAGATATGTATTCAAAGCACGCCGCCAGTGGGAACGATCCGATCCTGCTCTCCGGATGGCAGCAGTTAATCGGCGGTCTGATACTCTTTTTAACCGGAACGCTTGCCGGTGGAAAGATAACCGCCGTAAGTTCAAACGGAATAATAGTGCTCATGGCTCTGGTAGTGTCATCAATAATCGCGTATACTCTCTGGCTCTGTCTTTCGAAAAAATATGGGGTTTCAGAACTGGCTCTGATAAAGCTGACAATACCGATATTCGGTATAATTACCTCAGCCGCGCTTCTTGGCGAGAGATTGTTCACATGGCAGAACTGGGCGGCAGTACTGTTGGTCTCGCTTGGAGTCATTATCGCTGAAAACAAAAGGTGCGGGAAATGAACGGAACGATATTGAATATTCAGAAATTCTGCACGAAGGACGGACCGGGGATACGGACCACGGTCTTTCTGAAGGGCTGTCCGCTGCGCTGCAAGTGGTGTCATAACCCGGAAAGCCAAAAAACACGAGCTGAACTCCTGTACGACGCCGAAAAATGTGTCGGATGCGGTCGATGCGCTGAAGTATGCGAAACCGGAGCGCAGAAATTCAAAAACGGGCATATTCTTGACCGTTCAAGATGCGTCGGATGTTTCAGGTGCGTCGGTATCGGCTGCGGAGCGCTTGAGCGAGCCGGAAAAGATGTTTCAGTCGACGATGTCATACAGGATGTCGCTGATGACGCGGTTTTCTATGAGAGCTCCGGCGGAGGGCTGACACTATCCGGCGGAGAGCCGTTCTCGCAGCCTGAATTCACGCTGTCGCTCCTTGGCGCGGCAAAAAGTATTGGTTTGCACACATGTGTTGAGACCTGCGGATACTTCTCAGAAAATATAATCGAAAAAGCGACAGATGTCGTTGACATATTTCTGTACGACATCAAGCTGACAAATGATGAACTGCATAAGAAGTATACCGGTGTCTCAAATCGGCTCATATCTGAAAACCTGCGCCATCTCGACTCACTTGGCGCGAAGACTATTCTGCGCTGTCCGATCATTCCCGGAATCAACGACACGGCAGAACATCTTGCCGGCATAGCGTCTGCCGCGAACTCTCTGAAAAACATCATCGAGATAAATATTGAACCGTTCAATCAACTGAGCGGAGCAAAATATGGTCGTCTCGGGCTTGCTTATCAGCTTGACGGACTCAAAGCTCAGTCCCGGGACAATATAGAAACCATTGTCCGGAAGCTCAATGAACTGACCGATGTAAATGTTATCGGGATCTGATGCCCGCATACTTCCCGGCTTTTTCCTTATGAGATAAGTTCTCGCGATCAGATTTCCATAAGTCCATGTATTTGTTCACGAGGTGCAGAAGATTGTCACCGTCAGACTTTGTTGAGTTACGCAGATCAATGACCGCGATGTTGCAGCCATAAACAAGTCAGGATTCATTCAGCTTGTTTTGCGGGATTTTCACTCCGCGATGAAGTGCCAGACGCGGCTCTCGCCGTCCTTCCAGTTCGAGGTCAGGTTGAGTCCGGCGTTCATCAGCAGCGCGCCGGAGTATCTTCTGCCGGTCGCGGTGTCGACATAGGTCAGCTTCGGATCGAGCCCTCTGAGTCTTATATAGCGGCTCACCGAGACGTGCGTGCGCATCACGACATAGGTCATCAGCACCTCGCGCTTATCAGCCGAAACCGACTCCCACGCCGCCGCGGAGGTGATCTTTCCGACATTCTCGGTCGGGTTGATCAGGCGGTAGTAGTCGCCGTTCTGAATGACGTCGTAGTATCTGTGATAGTCGGCTACCTGCTTCTTCACGAGCTCGCGCTCCTCGTCGGTCAGCTTCGTGAGATCGAGCTCATAGCCGAACGCGCCTGCCATCGCGACGTCGCCGCGGGTCTTGAACGAGGACGCGCGTCCAGTCTGATGGTTCGGGGACGCCGAGACATGTGCCGACATCGCCGAGGTCGGATAGACTATCGACGTACCGTACTGGATCTCGAGTCTCTCGAGCGCGTCGGTGTCGTCCGACGTCCAGATCTGCGGGCTGTAATAGAGCATTCCGGCGTCAAAGCGTCCGCCGCCGCCCGAGCAGCCCTCGAGAAGCAGGTGCGGGAAGGCTTTCAGCAGTCTCTCGAGCAGCTCATAGACGCCGAGCATATAGCGGTGCGCGACCTCGCCCTGTCTTTCCGGCGGGAGAAGCGAGCTTCCGACCTCGGTCAGATTGCGGTTGAAGTCCCACTTGACATACTCGATATTCGCCGACGAGAGGACGGCGTACATCTGATCGAAAATGTTGTCGCGGACATCCTTTCTCGACATATCGAGAACATACTGCTGGCGTCCGATAGAGCGCTCGCGACCGTCGACGTGCAGGCACCAGTCGGGATGCGCGCGGTAGAGGTCGCTGTCCGGCGAGATCATCTCGGGCTCAAACCAGATTCCGAACTTCAGTCCGAGCGCGTTCACGCGGTCGACAAGGCTCTTCAGTCCGCCCTTGAGCTTCGACTCGTTTACGACCCAGTCGCCGAGCGAGCAGTTGTCGTTGTTTCGCACGCCGAACCATCCGTCGTCCATGACAAGCATTTCGATTCCGAGATCGGCGGCGTCCTTCGCGATTGCGACGAGCTTGTCGTCATCGAAGTTGAAGTACGTGCCCTCCCAGTTGTTGACGATTATCGGGCGCTTCTTTGTCTTCCACTCGCCGCGGCAGAGATTATATCTGTAGAGCTTATGGAAGGTGCGGCTCATCCTGCCGACGCCGCCATCCGAGTAGACCATGACGACCTCGGGCGCGGTGAAGGTCTCGCCCGGATCGAGTCTCCATTTGAAGTCGGACGGGTTGATACCCATTATGACGCGGGTCGAGTCCATGCAGTCGACCTCGACCTCGGCTTTGAAGTTGCTCGAGTAGACAAGCGAGAAGCCGTAGACCTCGCCCGATTCCTCGGTGCAGCCGTCGCGCGCGATCGCGATGAAGGGATTGTTGTTGTGGCTCGACGATCCGCGCTTCGACTGAATGCCCTGGAGTCCGTGCTCGAGGTGACGCTTCACGAGCGTGCGCTCCTTAGCCCAGCGTCCCTGAAGGCTGAGAAGCTCGAAATCGAAGCCGTTGAAGTCGACCGCCGCCGAGAAGACGCGCTCGAGATCAAATGGATTTTCGCCCTTGTTCGTGACCTTCACGCTTCTGGCAATCGCGTCGAGCTTATTGAACGAGGTGTAGACAAGGACGATCTCAGCGCCGGTAAGGCTGTCCTCGCAAGTGATTTCGAGGGTATCGGCTTCGTCATCCGAGTTCGCGTAGGTCGCGGGAAGTCCCTCGAGAGCCGGCTTTCCGGCGTAGATTCTGTGCGACTTGTAGCGGATGTCAGTCGCGGCATTGCCGTTCGCGCCGCGTATCTGGAGCGCCGAGACGCGGAAATCGCTGATTCCGTTCGTCGGATACTCAAGCGGGGCGGTGTCGAGCGAGAGACCCTTTTCCTCGTGCTCGGCGACCGCGGCGCTGAACGACGCGTTGCGAAGGCGCGTGCGGAGGTAATCGAGGTCGGTGTCGGGCACAAAAGCACCGTAGTAGAGGTGCAGAAGATAGCCCGCGGGGCTTATCTCAAGCGCGTAGCTCGAGGACGGTGTGTCCAGCTTGAAGACTCTTTTTTCGCTGTCAAAAATAATAGACATTTTGTTTCTCCTGTCTTGCATTTATTCAAGTGATATTATAGCAGAAAAAAACTCCGGGGTCAAGGACTTCGGAGGATTTTTTACAATTTACATGAGCGGTTCTGAGGTCAGCCCGAGACCTATCTGAAAGGTCAGCTCCGGATCGGCCGTGCCGCAGCTGAAGGAATTACTTCCGTCAAAGACGAAGAGATCATTGTGCCGCACCGAGCCGTCAGGGTTAAATCCCTGCGACAGGATGTATGTGACGCCGGACGGCGCTGTGTATTCGTAATACCGCAGCCTGAATCCGCTGGACACACTCGTATCGTAGGCGCATTCATACGCCGCGCCGTACGGGGTTTCGAGCGGCGATTTGCGCAGATTCGCGATACGCGTGTTGGCTTCGAGACTCTCGTAGGTGCCGCTCGCGCTCAGCTGGGTGTCCATTGAGGTGCGCAGGGCTTCCTCAGTCGTGAATGGCATGAACGCTACCGCGAAGGTCTCGTTAGTGTAATAGACGCAGTATTCAGGACCGCCAGCCCACTCGATCCAGGATTCGGAGTATCCGTCGCCAAGTCCGTGAAGCTCCCGGAGCGAATCAAGATCAAACGCGGAATCCGCGTCATCCTTCAGCGCCTCAAACATCGAGCGGACGCTCGTGAAGGAGCGCAGTTCAGCGCCCAGACCGCATGGCGGGCGGGTTTCCTCCGTTTCGGCGTTGGCAGCGGAGGTGTCGGCGGGGATATTCTCAGTCGTTGTGAGTGTGACGCCGCTTTCGGGTTCGCTGAGCGCGCAGCCTGTGAAAAACAGGGCGGCAAAGCAGACCGCGGCGAGTTTTTTCAGTTTCATGTTCATGTCCCCATAGGATCAGGTCACTTCGCGTCTTTTTCCTTGTCAGGCGCTGGGAGATCGAGCATGTCGAGTGTCGGGAAGTGATAGTCAAGCTGCCTTTCGAGGTACATTTCGCCGAGTCTCGCGAACTGACCGACATATTCCTCGTCGAGCGTGAAGGCGAAGACCTTCTTAGGCTCGGAATAGCAGACGTATTTCAGAGCGAAGAGCACCGGCGCGGCGACCGGCAGCAGCATATCGCGGAACTCACCGCCGTCGGGCTCGGCGAGCCGGCGGCGCTTTGTGCACTCAACGCACAGAAGGCAGCCGTCAGAAAGACTCAGAAAGCAGTCACCCTGGCACTCTGTACCGCAGTCGCGGCAGCCCGACATATCGGGCATGAATCCGCCTATCGCGGCGGCGCGCAGTTCAAAAGCCGCCTTGATGAGCCGCATGTCGCGGTCCTTGTTGTTCGTCAGAAGCCAGAGCGCGTTGAGCGTCAGACTCAGCAGATCGGGGTCAGCCTGATTCTCGACTGTCATGTAGCTCGCCACGTTCAGGATGTAAGAGCCGAGCAGATAGCGGTCGTAGTCCGAAGAAAGTCCGAAGAAGCTCATTACGAGCGTCGCCTCGTTCAGCCAGTATTTCAGTCCGTCCGAGGTGTGCAGCACAAACTCGGAGTATGAGAGCGGCATGACCGCGTTTCTGAACTGACCGCGGAACTTCATCGAGCCTCTGAAGCCGACACTGATATTTCCCTTTTCAAACGTTATGATGTGAAAATAGCGCATGTCATCGCTGACCTCATGAACGCTCACGACGAGTCCTCTGACTTTTTCGGTCATTGAAGCTCACCCGATTCAGTCGTCGTTGAAGCCGAAGCTGTTCAGAAGCGTCTGGTTGTCGCGCCAGTTCTCCTTGACCCTGACCCAGAGGTCGAGGTGCACCTTTGTGCCGAAGAAGGCTTCCATGTCCTCGCGCGCCCACGTGCCGACCTTCTTGAGCTCGGCGCCGCCTTTGCCGATGATGATTCCCTTGTGTGAGTCCTTCTCGCAGTAGATCTCGGCGCGGATCTTTATTATGTCGGGCTTTTCCTCGAAGCCCTCGATGACGACGGCGGTTCCGTGCGGAATCTCGTCGTTCAGGGTGCGGAGGAGCTTCTCGCGGATGATCTCGGCGGCGATGACGCGCTCGGGCTGGTCGGTGACCATGTCTGCCGGGAAGAACCAGTCGCCCTCGTGCAGGAGCTTTGAGGCTTCCTCGACGATCGCGTTCACGCCCTCGTTCTTTATAGCCGCCATCGGGACGACCGCGGCGAAATCGAAGAGCGCCGAATAGGCGATTATGCACTCGGCGACCTTCGCGCCGTTGACCGCGTCGGTCTTGTTGATCGCGAGGATGACCGGGGTCTTCTGCTTTCCGAGGCGGTCGAGAATCGAGCGCTCGATGTCGGAGACCGGCTTCGCGGCGTCGACGACTAAGATAGCGGCGTCGACATCGCCGATTGTCGTGGTTATCGTCTTCACCATGAAATCGCCGAGCTTATTCTTGGGGTTCAGCATGCCGGGGGTGTCCATGAAGACGAACTGATCCTCGCCCTCGGTGAGGATTCCGGTTATGCGGTTGCGGGTCGTCTGAGGCTTTTTTGAAACGATAGCGACCTTCTCGCCGAGAAGCGAGTTGAGGAGCGTCGATTTTCCGACGTTCGGGCGACCGACTATCGCGATGAATCCGGTTCTTGTCATTGTTTACTTCCTTAATTGTTTTATGCCCGCGCCACTAACCGCTGTGGGCGGGTGGGGTTACGCGGGCTGGTTATTTGCGAGAGATTTTACTTCTTCGAGGGGGAGCTCAGATATGTCGGCGATCTTTTCTAATGAGAGATCGCTCTGGCTAAGCAGAGATACCGCGGTTCTTACGCCTTTATCGTGTTCAATATCCTTTGCGAGTTCTTCCATCGCTCTGCACATATCTTTATGACCTTTTACGAAGATTGCTTTTCAGCAAGAGTCTTTACTTCCTCGAGAGAGAGCTCAGAATACTTCGCAATTTTTTCAAGTGAAAGTTCTCCTTCTGAAAGCATTATCTTTGCGACATCTACAGCTTTGTCGTGCCGCTCGTCGTGCCGCTCGTCGCGGATTAGATCTTCAATCGCTCTGCACATATTCCTTTTGCCTCCTTCGGGTTCTTTGTAATACCGTATCCTGGCGGCGATGACCGGGCAGAGCGCTTCGTCGGCGCTCTTGCGGCTGAAATCGCGCATAAGTCTTCCGACCGGATCGTCGGTATTCCGGTATGTTCAGTTTACGTAAATTATATGCGCCGTCGCCATATGGCGCGTTATCCGGCCCAAGCACGCATTTGTCGATGTGATACACCGGCTTCCCGGCGCTTAATTTGTCGAACTCGTCTATGAGTATCACGCGCAC
>CAKSOR010000011.1 GCA_934477985.1 uncultured Eubacteriales bacterium | reverse complement strand
GCTTGCACCAAGAAATAAACCCGTCTGTATAGCCTTTCGGAATCGAGAACATATACAGACTGCCGACCGCGATTTGTGTGATCAGAATCCCGCCGCGCTTGATGTTGTCGAAGAAGATTTTCACGACACAGTAGCCGAGCGCGATCATGAACAGCAGATTTAAGAGATTCGGTGTCTGTTGAAGCAATGACAACGCGTTTGAGGCAATCTGAATGATGTTCCCGCCAACCGTCTGCTCGTCCGCGAACTGCGACGCGAGGTCGCGCATCAACGTGTTCTGGAGTGTGACACAAAATGTGTAGAGTCTCACCGGAACGACGCTGAACAGGTTCACCGCGAGAAAACCATACAGAATCGGCATGATCTGCCGCTTTATACTGAGTTGTCCCATCGACTGGTACTCAATCGCCGTGTCAAATACAGCTACAATAAGTCCAGCCGCGAAGAGTGACCAGCCGAAAAGCGAAAAGAGTTTCAGGAAAGATTTCACCCATGACAGAGTGAAAAGATCCGTTCCCATCCCGCCGATCATAGTAAAAAAGTCGGCGATCGCGCCATAGATCGCCTCAAATATCCACTTCAGAAAGACATCCCATATCGAGCCGGAGACGCTGTTCCAGAGGTTTTCGAACGCTCCGGAAATCACGCTCCCAAGCCCGTCAATGAGACTGGATAACCAATCCATAAGCTACCACCTTAAATTCCGATGATCTTCCAGATATAGAGCGGCGCGGTCAATGAGAATACGAGCGTTCCGAAAAGTATTGCAGGGGCTGTGAACTCTAGCTGACCATGCTTTCTGTATTCCATGTATGCTGTCGCAACCTTCGCGAAGAAGCAGACCGCGAGTACGAGGTCGATGACAGGAAAGACGACGTTGTTGACCACCTGTTTGATCTGACCTTTGGCGGAGTCCCAAGTCTGCTCAATCGCTCCGGCGACGTCGCCGTTAGCGAAACAGGCAATCGAAAGTACCACCATCAAAAGCGCGGTCATTACGACCGCGAGAAGAATTTTTGCGTGCTTTTTCATTAAAAAACCTCCTTAATTCGTGTAGAGATCATCGTACATATCTCCGTCGATATTCACGTAAGCACTCGTGTAGCCGGAAAGCATCCCTCCCGGACACCAGAGATCGTAGGCGTAGAACTTTACCGAGTAAGCCTTGTCCGGGAACCATAACGGCGTATGGTGCATTTCCGACCACGCATATTTTCCGGACGCCTGAACAAGTCTGTCGGATTTTTTCGTCAAGGTCGAATAGTTGTGTTCAGGATAGAACGAGTCAACCTTGAGTGTTCCGGCAATCTCCGAGCCGTCTGCTGATACATTGACCTCGGTGTTCAGTCCATAACCGCTTCGGGTGGTCCAGACATTTCCGGATTTCTTCCGGTATCCCGCGCTGATGTCAGGCACGAGAACCGCGCTCATTCTCAGCTTCGCCGTGTAAGTCCGCCTGACGAAGTCACCGTTCCACTCGTAGACCGACCATGTTCTCTCGACTGAGCTGTCGGATGAATATCTACTGTAACTGAAGGATTTCGGCGCGGTGAGTTCGAGTCCGGCGTCGTCACAGTTGCGATCCGGAAGATCAATCACAGATTTAGTTATGCTGTCAACATTGTTCGAGACTGTCGTCTCACGAACACCTTCCGGCGCGCTGACGTCGAAGCTGAACGTCACACTTTCGGACGTGTAGCCGCTCCCCGGCATCTCCACCTCGAACCAGACAAGGTTGCTGTCGTTCGCCGGGATGATTACGGATTTCGTCTGTGTGTCAAAGACCGAGCCATTGTTTCGTGTCGCGGTCATTGTAACGCTCGCCTCTTTGCCGGGAATGAGGTCAATGTTGCCATCGTTGTGAATTTCAGCCGAGACGATGATCGTCGAACCCTTGTAGATGTCGCCGTTGATGATCGCGTCGGGCGAGAGATCGGCTTTGATCGGTGTCAGCGAAATTGTAACAGTGGCGGTCATGGACGAGAGCGAAATAGAGCCGCTCGCAGAGCCGGAATAATATCCATCCGCGCTCGCGGTGAACGTGTAGTTTCCGAACAGGATGTCATAGAAACCGACGTGACCGCTCGAGTCAGTCGAACCGCTTTTGCCCGCGCCGGATACATACGCGCCGCTGATCACGTATCCATTGTCCGAATCAATGACTCTTACCGTGATGTCTCCCGTTGTCGGAATCGGATCGAGGTAAATCGTCACCGTGTCAGAGCGGTTTGTGCGCGAAATAGAAACAGTCCCGGAATTGCTATAGTAACCCGACGCAGAAGCCGTGAACTTTATTGTCCCGAACGGAATATCTTTGAAAACACACCGACCATTCGAGTCAGTTGTGCCGTTCGCCGCGCCGCTGATTGCCGCGCCTGAAATCGGTCGGTTGGTTTCGGAATCATTAACATAGACTGTGACGTCGCCGGTGCTTTTAACGAGGAACAGGTCAATTTCTTTGTCAGCGTCAACGTCGGTCAGCGTGACTGAACCGCTCGCAGAAAGGTATCCCGGCGCGCTTGCGGATGGGTTATACGTTCCGAGCGGAAGTTTCGTGAATGTCGCGGGATTCGAGCTGTTCCGCGAGCCGCAGGTAATCGTCGCGGACGGTATAAGCTCCTTCGTGTCAGCGTCATAAGCGCGAATCTTGATACTGCCTTCCGTCGCGAGCTTCTGGTAAACGAATGTCGCGTTGACCGCTGGAGTCGAGTAATTGTAAAGTTTTGAGTAACTTGTACGCGAACTGCTCGTGCCCGATTTAGAACCGCAGTTCCAAGACATTTCCTTGAACCTGTATCCAGTGGGCGTGTAATCCGACGCTGAGTAAGCAACCGTTATAGACTGATTCGGACGGATATATTTGTATCCGGAAACCTCCGCCGCGGTCTCTGTGTGAAGCGTTTTGCCGTCAGTCGTCACCCACTTTGCCGAACCATTTACCGCGATCGGTGCCTGATATGACAGCGAGTTTACTCTTGTAGACTCGAACGCGTTCAGTGTAGGAGTCGTCCAAGCGGCGTAATTACAGAGAGAATCGAAATCCGAGTAGGTGTCGAATGTCGCGAGCGTCTGACCGGTTGATGGCTTGTAGACACGAATGATTGTCGAACCTGTCAGGATGTAGGTCTTGCCATCGTACGCGCCGATGAGTCCGGCTATCGTTTCGTAATCCGATCCGGTCATGCTGCTGTTCCAACTCATATCAAGCTGAGTCGAGAGTCCACTCCTGATGGTCGTGCCGTCTCTGGAAATCGAGCGCACTACGATTCCGGCATACTCCCATTTGATCGAAGCCTCGGCGTATCTCGCGAAGTTGAAATTGACTGAGATTGAGTCGGTGACTCCGGTATTTGTCTCAACATAAAAGGTGATCGACTTGAAATCCTCGTAGCTCGAAGCCGTGTATGAGATTGAACTTCCGGAAGTGCTTATCTTCTGACCACCGTCATAGTAATAGAGCGATGTCACGTAACAGTTCTGACAGTCGGCGTAGACTGAAAACGATGATGGGATAGATGTCGCTTCAATAATTCCCGATGAGTGAAGCGTGGTAGATTCTCCAGATGCCGAGAGACTGACCGACGAGACCACAGGCGGATTGCAAATGTCACAGGATGAGAGATTGTAGGTCACACCATCGTAGATGTTTTTCCCGCAATTGTTGCAGTGCAGATATTTATTGTGGTATCCGCCCGGCTGATGCTCGGATTCGTAAAAGTAGTAACCTCGATGATTGGTGCAGCAATCCGGGCAACCGGAAACTGTCTCGTAAGAAAGCACCTCACAGCATGAAGTGCAGACCTTCTGATGCGGGTGGACGCTGTCGGTCCATGTGCCTCCGGTGTGCTTGCATTTTGAGAGTTCTGGATTGCAGACCGCACAGTTGGATTTTGTCATATACGTTCCGGTATACTGTTTCGAACCGCAGCCTTTCTCACAATAGTAAAAATATTCGTGCGGATGCGATGCTTCTGCCCATTTTGCGCCGCCATAAGAATGGCTGCAAGTTGCCGCTGAGACGGAAAGCGGCAGCAGTGCCAGAATCACTGCTGCCGTCATGAGTAAGACTATTATTCTGTTTTTCATTAATACCTCCGTTTTCAGTTAAGTACGTATCTTTCGAGCGGATAGAATTTCTTTGCTTCGGTGGTGAGATCGGCGATTTGCGCGTCACTGAGTTCCATCGGCTTCTCGGGATTGACATAGCCGGGCTTGTTAATTCCAATGGTCATGTAGCTGAGTCCGTACTGTACATATATGCTGACCTCTCTGTCGTCAATATAATGCGTCCCGAATGTGCCGCTGGCGAGGTATCCGGCATTTTCGCGCAGGCATTCCCAGAGCTCCGCCTTTATCGACTTGAGCATCAGGTCGTAGACCGTATCGTATCCGGTCGGGTAGATTACCATGAGTGCTTCGCGGATTTCCGAGAGCGTTTTCTCGTCAAATTTTCTTGCGTAAATCTCGCAATCATAATGATCTCCGCAATATTTCATTGTGTTCACGTTTCGCTTGACGAACCACGCCGCGCTTTCGTCCGATTCCATCGGGAAAATTCCGCTCGCGTTAAGCCTGTCCCAGACGCTCGTTTCCGTCCCTGAAGTTATTTGCACGGTTTTCGTCTTCGTGATCCAGTCGACCGTGCAATCGAGAGTTTCAGCGACCGCTCGGAGCGGAACCATTGTCCGGTCATTCACGAGTACCGAGCTTGTGTCGAGCGTGACAAGTTCGCCGTCAAGTTCGGCTTTGTCAGTGCCGATCCAGAGCTTGACGCGCCCGTCGTCGATTACCGCGGCGTTTTCGATGGAATCCCACTCGACGTCGTAGCCGAGCGATTCGGCGATGAACCTGATCGGGACGAGCGTCCGGTCGTTCTGGATGATCGGCTTCTGGTCGGGGAAATCTACCGCCGCGCCGTCGACGGTGACGCTTATGGTGCTGTCGACCGCTGAGATTGGAGTCGATGTCAACAGCAGTGCCGCCGAGAGGATGGGGATGAGGGTTCTTTTGAGTGTTTTCATTTTGAAAAACTCCTTTCGTTTTTTATTTACTATATCACAGATAATCTGCAATGTCCAGAGAGAATCGGAATGTTATCTTTTCAGCCATATTTCGCCGTGTGACTACCCGAAACAGTGACCGATTTGACCCGAGCTGGAATCGTGTTTCCAAAGATGTTGACATAGAATGTCACGTCGCAGGTGCAGGTATAGCGGATTTTCTTGCCTGAAACGGTGAAATCCAGCGTGATTCCAGTGATTTCATACTCATCCGCTGACAGTGGAATCGTCTTCGCGACATCCTCCCGATAAGTTTTTTCAAGTTTTGCGCGGTAACTGCTCCGGCTTGTCAGTCTGTCGGCATATTCGTCAAAATCCGAAACCCTGAGCGCGATGTAGGTGTCTTCCGAGATTGTGTACGCAAGGTTCGCGAGTCCGGTTTTCATGGCGTTCCGAATCACGGTAGTCTGAACGCTGACATACGCGACATACATGACCGCCGAAATGATCATCGCGAACACAAGCACAATCACAGCGGTAAAAATGAGCGCGGAAGCTCGTTTATTGCGGAAAATTTCTGTCATTTCCAGTACTCCTCCGAGATTCCCGCGCCGCTTGAAACAAGCTCAATCGGAAACAAATGAATCGCCCCGAATCCGCCGAGATAGGCTTTTGCCGTGACTTTCACCTTGAATGGTGTGCCGAGCTGAATCTTCTTGCCGCTGAAATAACTGGTATCAACGCTGTATGAAATGTTGTCCGCGCTTTTAATTCCATCAACCAATGAATCGAACAACGCGTCAGTTTCCGGACTCACCTCACCTGTGAGCTGAATCTGTCTGGTGAGCTGGTCGGCGCACATATCCAGTTGCTGTTTCGCTGAGATGATAGAGAATAAGTTAATTGAAAAAGCCATAAACATTGCCGCGACGATGACGAAAATCGTCGTCTCGATATAGGTTGCCGAGCCTTTCTTGTTGAGTATCTTCTTCATCCGAACATTCCTCCGAGCGACGTAATTATCTGCATACCAATAACCAGCAAATACATCAGCATAAAGCAGATCAGCATACACATTGAAAGCCTCTTGACCTTTGCCGGAACTTTCGCCGCCTCGGCTTTCAGAACCGTCCGCTGGTAGTCCGAAATTTTCATCGCGAGGTTTGTCCAATAGGCGTCGGTTTCGTCTCCGCGAAGGACACCGATGAGTCCTCGCGTCACGTCGGAAAGCATTGATGAGCCAACGCGCGATTCAAGTCTCGTCAGCGCGGCTTCATAATTACCTGAGCGCATATCTGCGGCGGTTATTTCAAGCTCGTCGCGGATTTCATTCCCGGCGGTTTTCATATAGCCGTCGATGATTGAGAGAATATCCCTGTTGTGCCGGAGAGTTTTCTCGATATAGGAAACAAAACGCGGAAGTTCATATTCAATCTTCTTTCGTTTTTCCTTGATCTTGTCCGCTACGCCTTTCGCGGATTTCAAATAGATTAAAACCGCGAGAATGAGGATAATCGGAGAAACGATTGGAAATATAAAAGCAACTGGTATCGCCATCAATCCGACAAACGCGGATTTGACAAGAGAATTCGCGATATGCGCTTCAGGTGACAACGTGATTCCCGCTGATCTGAGGTCGGTTACGAGCTGTTCGCGGCGGTACTCATCGAGCCTGATGTGGCGTGAAATCCACGCCGCGAGGTCGCCGAGCCAGATGTCGAGCGTTGAGGTTTTCTTTTCCTGCCGCTTTGCGAGGTTGTTGTAGGTTTTCGATGTGGCGAGAGATGGGATCCGGAAATGGTCGGCGAGCAGCAGGTAGAGTCCGACGCCGAAGCATATTCCGATAATAAATTGCACTTTGAGATCACCTCCTGTACTCAATCGGCTTCGTGAAATTCATCATGAACCCGGCAGTCACAAGTATTGTCATCCCGCAAACCGAGAGAACAATTTTTCCGGGAATCGTAAACATCAGAGAGTTGAACCAATCGCGGTTCAGTGCGTATATCAGTGGGATATTACCAACGACAAGCAGTACCATCGTCAGATACTCATTTTTCGCGGCGTCAAGCACAGTTTTCAGCTCATTGTTGACAATTCTGACATCAGTGAGCTTCGAGACAATCGGAAGAAGTGTGTCTTTCAAAGTCCGGTCGTCCTGACATGAGATCAGCGTGTCGCACAATTCAGCGAAAATGTCGTTGTCAATCCGGTCGCGAAGATTTCTTAATGTGGCTTTAGTGTCGGATGAAATCATCGTCGCGTCGCCGACAAATCCGGCGAAAATCTCTTTGATCGGCGGTTTGAGATAGGCGAGGTTCTCCTTGACCGAGCCGACAATGTCCTCTGTGCGAATGTACGAGGTCGTGACGATCGACATTGCCGTTTCCATCTCCTCACGGATATGCTTGTCGTAAGCCTTGATCGTATTTCTCGCGAAAATAAACGGAATCGCCGAAAATGCCAGCGCGAAGACCGGAATCATGAAAAAGTTATCGACCATTACAGCGACGATACATCCGGCGATGAGCAGCACCAACGACGCCGCGCAGGTGAGCGTGAATTGTCCGGATTTTCCAACAGCCGTCAAAGCGTCACGTGTGTGCAGGAGCATTTTCGTGATTCTGCGGGATTTCTTCTCGTTTTTAGCAATAAGAACCTTGTCGCGAAGCGTCTGCTCAGACGCGAACAGGCGCATGATGTCGTCGGTTACGTTTTCTGGTGTAAGTCCGAGAAGTAAGATGATTCCCGCCGAAAGCAGCACAAAACAGATAATATACAATGAGGTCATCCAACACTCTCCTTTCTGAAAAATCGGTCAAGTAAATCCTGCGGTACACCGTAACGAATCAGCCGCTGTTTCAAGCTGTCCGACATAAAATTCGGCTTGCGAAAATGCCCCTCGACCGTGAGTTTCCCATTCTCTGATGTATTTTTCGTTATCTGGTAACTGTAAAGGCAGTTGTATTCCCGATGACCGCTCTGTTTAATAACGCATTCCGAAATATCCATACATTTTCTGGCGTTGTTTTCGAGCTTGTGAGCGTATACAACAACCGGAAACGCCTGCGCCGCCTGAGTCAGCGACGTATCGAAGTCAATCGGGAAACGTTTCTGACAGAGTAAAGCGATTCGAAGATGTGCCGCTCCAGCCGGACCGGAATGAACGGTTGAGACGACTGTGTGTCCGGTAAGCGACGCCTCGACCGCGGAATATGCCTCGGTATCGCGCATCTCGCCGACGCAGACAATATCCGGGTCAAACCGAAGTGACGCGACAACGAGGTCTTCTTGCGTGATGTCATACGCCGGATTATCTGATGGTCGCGAAAGTGTGTTGACGATGTTGTTGATGACATTTCCGTTGTTATCACGATGAATCAACGAAAATTCCCTCGAACCCGACTCAATCGTGAATACACGCTTGCTGTCAGGAATTGAGGACATGATAGCGTTCAGAAATGTCGTCTTTCCACTCGATGTCGCGCCAGCGACAACGAACGGTACACCGTAGCGGATACACATACAGAGAAACGCGACCATCTCCTCTGTAGCAAATCCTGTCTCCACAAGATTGCCTATGTCGACTCTCTGCGGGTGTAAAAGTCGTATCGAAACCGCGACTCCGCGCTCACCGTCGACAATCGGAGTTTTCAGTGCTGTGATTCGGGTGTTTCCCGGTAAATGCCCCTGAGCAATCGGTGTGGCATTGTCGATGACCATACCGGAGTGATGCAACAATCGCTTGATCACGTCCACGGCGTGCTGCGGCGAGTGGAAATGTTCGTCGAGCTTTCGGATACTGCCGTCAAGATAGGTCAGCGCAATGTCGTCCCAACCGTTCACATTGATCTCCTCAAGCTCCGATGAACCGAGAAACGGCGTCAGTATGCTGTATTCCGCCATCTCTCGGTAGAGTCGGTCGATCAGCGTTTTCGTGTCCATGCCGTCAACACGATAACTATTATCTCGCAAGTACTTGTCGATGTAGTTTTTGAGCTGACCGCTTTTATCTCTGTCGGTCAGAGCGGCGGCATAGTTCCGGGAAAGATATTCCTGCGTTTTCTGGAGAAGCAACCAGAAATCAATATTCGCCATGTCACACCACCTTTCCCGCGATCGCACGGAGCTTTTCATTAAATTTCTTGTCAGCGACTTCGGCGTAGAGTTTGCCATCGAGCATCTGCTGCTTTACCTCACGGCAGTACGGAATTGTGAATCGAACATCGGAAAAACGCTTCTTAGCGTCCTCAATTGGCATGAACAGGTCGGAATCCGGGGTATTAAGCCCGGTTATCTGCTCATTCAGCCAATACGCCGGGTCGGAGTAAAGCCTTAGCTGTGACGAGAAGAAGCTGACGCTCGAAAGATCAGGCGACGCTAATCGTATAACTTGTCTGGCTGTCTTTACCGCCGCGCCCGCGATTGGATTCGACAGACTGCTCGTACAATCAACGATGAGATAGTCGCAAAGCTCGCCAATTGCCGCGAACATCGTATTCACTTTATCCTCGTCAAATCTCGGATAAGTGAACTTGTTCTCGCCATCACGAAACCCGAGAAATCCGAGGTTGACCTTGTTTTTCACCGTCATAATCTGCTTGACAACGCTTTCTTTTGTGATTTCGACCTCCGAAAGAACCTTGCCGATTGATGTCATGTCCTCGGATTTTTCGTTCGGGAAGATAATCGGGAGTGTCGGCGTGACCATGTCTGAGTAAACGATGATGACGGTACTCTGGTATTCCTCGTAAATCGCGCAAGCAAGCTTTGTCGCGAAAGTCGTTTTTCCGGAGTGCGGAGAACCCCAGATTGCTATTGTTTTAGCCATTATCGCTCACCTCGATTTCATCAAGAATCGTGTTCTGCTTTTCGAGAAAATCACTTGCTTGTTCCTCGTTTCCGCGTGAGACGAGGACTGCGTGAATCTTGCTGTTATTCTCGTATTCAGCAAGGAGTTTTGCCTGATACGTGTCAACCAGAAGCGTTAACGTAGTCGGAAGTTCGTAGCTGCCATCGTCATTCCGGATCAGTTCGTCCTTGTCAATGCCCTTTGCGGTTGTCGATGTGATGACCCGAACATATTGTAATTCGTTCGGAACGAAAGAACCATCCTCATCGGTATTGACTATAAGCTGAACAATATCCCCGTTTGCAAGCTTTCCTGAAAGTCCGCCCGCGAATGACTGAATTGTTATACTCATGGCTACATGAGAGCCATCGAGATTCATGAATACATCGTCCGCGCTGCCGGTGTTGTCAGTCAGCTTCGATGGCAAGATGAAGTCCTCACTCACCATGTCGCAGGCGGCGTATTTGCCTATGACATCGGCTTTATCCTTGATCACACCAGTCGGTAAACCGTATCCGCCGACCATAACTGTCTGAATGTCGTCATCAGTTAATTGATGACCTTTTGTAACGTCGCGCTTGACGCAAACAATTTCATATCGGCTGTCCGAAAAGCGATTCACAAGCGGCGCGACCGCGAACGACAGCACAAGCGCGGCAACCACGCATATTACGCCGATTATTGTTCTGTTTTTCAATCTTTATCTCCCTTCATATAAAATATCCCGCGACTATTCCGACTGATAGAAACGGAATCAGCGGGAATGGCTGATCTTTCGGAAGTTTCCGAATCTTCCTGATGATCGACATAGCTATTACCGCCAGCGTCAACCCGACTATGAGCGCGAAAAGTCCCCTTTGTGCGCCAAGCAGAAACGCCGCGGCTGATGAAAGCTTTATGTCTGCTCCGCCGAGTGCTTTTGATGGATTGATTAACGCTGAGGCGAACTGCGGGAGGAATACCAGTAATATTCCGAGTAACATTGACGGCAGTCGTGCAATATCTGTGTCCACGAGACTGAGAATCAGCAGCAATACCGAGATCGAGTCCGGCACTTCGCGCGTTTTTATGTCCCTGACACTGGCATACAATAACAATGCCAGAAGAATTGTAGTTTTAATTATCCACATTTCGGTAAAGCGCGGGACGGTCATTGACCGCCCCGCAAAGTTCGATCAGCCGTTATAGCTGAAGAGTTCCGTGACCTTCGATGTCACGGTCGGCATGATCGTCGTGTTGAAGAGCGTGTAGAGTCCGGCGAGCAGAAGTGCGCCGATGACGACCGCGATGAGAATCTTTACGCCGGTGTCGACGTAACCCTCGCCACGGGTGTTGGTGAGCGCGGTCTTGGTACGGAGGGCAACGGTGGCAAGCTTGTTCTGGATGGTGGTGATGATCTTCTTCATGTAATTTTACCTCATATCTTTCTTTAGTTTATTATTTTTCATAGTGTCATGTCAACCTAAGCTGTAGAATGTGAATCCGGTATCGTTTTCAACCTCTTCCTGTGAGATTTCCTCAGAATGCCTGAACATCTCAGTGTATTTCGTGATCTGTTCATCCGTGAGGTCAGCCAATTCACCCGAGCCGTCGTCAGCGGAGATCAGCATCGGTCCGGCATAAATCTGACCGTTAACCCGGCGATTTCCGTCCATGCCGATGAGTTTCGATTCCTCGTTTGAAATGACAACCGCGTTGTCCTCAAACGGATAGGTGATCTCTATATATCCGCCGACAGCATCCTGCAAGGATTCGAGATTGTCCGGAATGACGGCTTCATACGGTGCTTTGTACGGCTCAACTATGAGCATACGCTTGCCGATCAAAGGCTGAGCGTTGCCCGAGTCGAAGTCTGCGAGCTTCTTGAAACCGATTGAGTCGCAGAAATAGCAGCCGTCATCGGTTTCTACTATGTCGCTCACTGAGAGCGAATGACCGTAGTAACCGATGGGATGCTCGGCGTTGCAGAGCGCATAGAATTCCTCAATATCCGAAAAGTCAAGACTTCCATCGAAAACGCACCTATAAGTCGATGAGTCGATCCCGCCGTGCTTTTCGGCGAAGTCGAAGCCAATGAACAGCGCGTTTTTGGTGTCAAGTTCCTTGTTTATCTGGTAGATTCTGACTTTCAAGGTTTCTCCTTTCGATTTGTATCAGGACTTATCAGCCCTGATAGTTGAAGAGTTCAGTTACCTTGGACGTTACGGTCGGCATAATCGTCGTATTGAAGAGGGTGTAGAGACCGGCGAGCAGGAGCGCACCGATGACGACCGCGATGAGGATTTTTACGCCGGTATCGACGTAGCCTTCGCCTCGGTTGTTGGCGAGCGCGGTCTTGGCGCGGGTAGCGATGGTGTTGATGGTCTTTTTCATGTAGTTTTACCTCATATCTTTCTTGTTTTAATGTTTATTGAACGCGAAGCAACCTCATGAAATCCTTCGGAGGCGCACGCGCACGGCATACGCGGTAATCAGCAAAGTTCGATGTCATGCTCATTCTCCTCGTCAAGTGTCTGCACATACTCGCGGTACTGATCAATCAGCCCATTCACGATCTCAGGATGGTAGTTGACGCAGTAGTCAGTCGTCCGATCGTCCGGGTCAGTCGGAATCAGAAACTCGTCCGCCCATAGCTTATTGTGGTGTCTGAACCTGCCATCCCACGAAAAGTGCTGAACGGTACACGCGAGAACCCAGCCCACACGATCAGTTCCGAACTCATCACATAGTTCCTTCGCGCAGTCACCATGAAGCCGCATTCCGTCGAAACGCTCGGCGAGCAGGTTTTCGATTGCTTTCTTGCAGGCGATATTCGCGCGTTTGCTCTCGCGGTACTGAGGAATTTCGTCATTCAACCGAGCCACGCGGACGGGATCAGTGTAAAGTGGAACCATAGTTGATACCTCCTTTATTTACCTTATTGTTGAGCAGGTAGAAAAACAGCGTCATGCGCTCCTTGTCCGAGAGGTCGTCGACAAAGTCGAGCAGAGCGTCGTTGCTGTCCGCCTCTGAAAAGTCAATGTCATCTGCGAAACAGTTATTGCAGACTTTTTCTCGTCTCACGATTACAGCGTCACCGTCTTCCTCAAACGAAAGCAGGTCGTTGTGGCGGAGTCCGAGTTTTACGCGAATCACGTATGGGATGGTCGTGCGTCCACGTTTGCCGAGGGTTCTGTAGATCTTGTTCATGTATATATTTCCTTTCAATAATTAAAGTTGTCTCGTTTACCTGGCTTCGTCCTCATCGTCGGAATCATCGAGCACCTCGACTGTGAGTTTGCCATTTGCGTAGCTTGTGATGAACAGTGTTTCGTCCGTGATGCCGAAATCACGGATGATCTCATCGGGTAGCGTCAGCATGAGTTTTCTTGTTTCCATCAAATCCATCCTTTCAGAATCAGGTATCATTTATCATATCAGCAAATGAGAGCTGACGAATTGAATCGCGGTTCTCCTTAGTGTCATAGTTCGAAATTATAAGCTCGTCGTACTGTTTTCCGGCTTCGTAACGCTGGGCGATATTCGAGAGTCGCGAAATACTCTCGATATGCGCACCGTGACTCTCATAAAGCTCGCGTATCTCCGGGCAGTCGTTGTACGATAGCAGATATTTTCCCTCAATTGAACTCAGCCTGTCCGCGAGCCTGATATGGTCATCCTTTGTGAACCCGACGTCCTCATAGTAGTCCTCAGTCTCGAAATACGGTGGGTCGCAATAGAAAAAGGACTCCGATCGGTCATACTGGTCGATGAGTTTCTCGAAGTCCTTGTTCTCAATAACTACCTTCTGTAGTCTCGCACAGGCGTTGGTTATTAATGGAAAGTTGTTCCACATCGAATGTGGCTGCGAAGCGTATGAATCGAGTCCGGAAGCATAACTGTAGCGAATCAATTGATAGAAATACGCAGCGCGTTTAACATCAGGTATTTCAGTCGGTGTTTTCAGTGTTTTTCGTATATAATCGAAATCTGTCCGCGAATTCAGCGCGTAGGTGAGTTCCGCGGTCAACTCGTCTGAATGATCTCTCACACAGCGGTAGAGGTTCACAAGATTCGGATTCCGGTCGTTGTAAACCTCAAAATCGTTCCCAGGAGCTTTGTGGAACAGAACCCACCCGCCGCCTCCGAAGACCTCGATGTAGCGTTTGTAATCGGTCGGGAACCGCGAGATTATCTCATCCCTGAGTGCTTTCTTCCCACCAATCCAACTCATGAAACTGTTCAATCCTTACCTCCTGTTCTTTTCAATAACTCAAATCCTCCGTGTTCTCGTAGTCATCGTAAATGAAATGCCCGAGGTCGACATACATTCCGGTGAAGTCAGGAACATCCGTGATTCGTCCGCCACTTTTAATGTCCAGTTCCTCCCGTATGATCAGCGAACCTCCCGATTTAAGATGGTAAAGATTCGTTGCTTTCGGAATATCGCTCTCGGTCAGTTTTTTGGCAGAGTACAGCGCGGACTTGCCGCAGATATTGACAAGCTCGTATTTCTCATCAATGCTGATGTATGAAGTTCCCGCCGCGTTCTCGATGAGACCGTAATCTATCGGCTCACAGCCCCATAGTGACGTCGCCGTCTCAATCTGTTCCTTGTCTGTCTCCGGAATAATCTCGTCGATTATCTCGCCGCCAAGATAAGTCCGGCTTCCGCAGCTCTGCCAGATGTCCTCGTTCGCCCACTCGTGAGTGATTGTCACGTCGGGGTACATTTTCGAGAGCTTCTCGATAATCGGGTGCGGCGCGTCCCACGCGGTATGAAATTCGATCTCGTTGCCGCCGTCATAATCGGAATCGTAGGAATTCCACTTTGTGTTCCACGTGTCAGACCTACTTCGCCAGTCATACCACGTGAGCGCACCATAGCTGAGCAGGTTATCGACCGCGGTCTTTCCGAGCTGAATCAGCTCGTCGGCGGAACGGTATTTGATCATCACCTTGATTTTATCCGGCGAAAGATGTGTTTCGTAAGAGGAATAATGGTTGAGTTTATGAAGTTTCTCCACTATCCCGTTAAGCTGCTTTCTATCGAGCTTCTCAGTACCGAAGTAGTCAACGCTCGGGTTGATTGACGTCAGATACAAATTTATCCCATCGTCAGTGTTGCTGCCGCACTCGATGTTCAGACTCTCGGGCATCGGCGTTATCTTGTTGAAGTCGATTGTGCCGATACCTTTCTGGTCGCTGTCCGATTCTTTGTCATAGCAGATTTCGGATAGAATCTGCTTGAGTCGATCCTCCGGGCAATCGAAGGTCAAACGGTTAATTACATGGTTTGGCATGATTGATCTCCTTTCATTTCTATCAGGTGTTTGTCGAACTCCTCCTCATTGAGCATGAAATAATCATCAGCGTTCCAGAAGCTGACGTACATAATCCCTTCCGGAATCTCAACCTCGCACTGTTCCAAGCCTTCGCCAAAGCCATCAGCGCACTGACCGATGAGGAATTTCCTGATTTCGGTATCTTCCTCCTCGGTAAGCCGCTCAGTGAGTTCAACACGAATCTTTCCGTAGAGAATGCCATCAACGTTCTGCGTCCCGAAATGAATTTCTTTCAGCTTCGATGCCGCTCCGTCGCTCCCGGCAAAGTACGCCGCGAGGTTTTCACCGTGAAGTTCTTCTTGCTTGATGAGCTTGCGGATCTTATCCTCGTACTGAACGAGGAAATCTCCGTCATAATCATCCGGGTACTCATCGTAACCTCCGTACTCGTCACGCGGATAAACTCTCGCGACAAGCGGGCAGTAGTAATATTCTGTGACGTCCTGCTGACGGCGGTCGATCACCAGCTTGCCAAAGTCCGAAAATGTGAAGACCTTGCCGCTCATCACGGCGTCCTGAATGTCGGTCTTATCGACCGACGGTAAGTTCTCGTAGAATCCGCAGATGCAGTTGATGGTAGAGAGCCGATTTCCGGGACGGACCAGCGATATGAGCTTTTTCTCAAACTCGCTTTCTCCGAAGAAGCTAATTTTGATTTCATCACCTCCACCATCGGTCCTTTCGTTCAGCGTCTCCTGATCGCAGGGGAACTCAAGGTACTGTGTTTTCTTACCGGTTTCAATTTTTGCTTTGAACATTGATATTACCTCCCTTTTTGTAAAATAAAAAAAGAGCCACAATGTGATGATCACACTGTGGCTCAACCAGCCAAAATATTGTTAATAAATGTCAGACACGGGTTCGTTTCACTCAAAACCCCGAAAACCTCCGAATGCATCTTTTTTTCGCACTCAAAATCCAATTTTTGAAAAATCGAGAAAAACGGAGATAAAACGAGAAAAACGCAGGAAAACCTGCGTTTTTCGGGGTGCATCTTTTTTGTACACGGTAGGTGGCTCAATCAGACAAAAAAGACCTGTACCCGGCAGGGATAGAAGAGTATCCTGCCCGTACGGGTCTTTGTGTCATTGTATTTTCATATCAGATATTTTATTTTCCCGTCAGAGCCGTGATGAGCTCTCCGAGCTGAGTCTCGGTCTTACTGCGGAGAGATTCGGACTCGCTCGTGAAATTGTAGCTGCTGTCATTCAGCTTCTTGAACGTGTCACAGTTGAGCGCGAGCTGGGAGTAGAACACGGTTCCGAACTCGACCTTTGTGTTCTTGCGCAGAAGATCGAACATTTCAGCCATGTCGTTGTCGTTCGAATAGCGCGTCTTGAGACTTGTCTCAAAGTAGGTCGGCAT
>CAKSOR010000010.1 GCA_934477985.1 uncultured Eubacteriales bacterium | reverse complement strand
CACTAAAAACGCGCCGAAGACAACCTCTCCGTACTCCCTGACATGCTGTTTCAGCTCTTTTTTCGGCGAACTCATTGCTTGTCCTCGCTCTTAGCGGCAAAATAAGTACCGATATGATAGCCGTCGCTGATCTTGTAGAGAATATCCGGCGACTTTCCGTTGACAATCAGCATCGGAATTCCGACCGACGTGACGATCTCAGCCGCGCGGAGCTTTGTTATCATTCCGCCCGTTCCGCGGTCAGTCCCCGCGCCTCCGGCATACGAAAGCACCTTCTCGTCGATTTTATCGACCCTGCTTATGAGTCTCGCGTCGGGATTCGTCCGCGGGTCGGAGTCGTAGAGTCCCTCGATATCCGACATGTTGATGAGTATATCCGCGTCGCACACGAGCGCGACATACGCCGAAAGCGTGTCGTTTCCGCCGAACTTTATCTCCTCGCTCGAGACCGAGTCGTTCTCGTTGACAATCGGAATAACCCCAAGCTTCAGAAGCTCGCGGAATGTGTTCTCGACCGCCTCGCGCCTGATCTTGTCGTCGATAACATCCTTCGTCATCAGTATCTGCGCGACCGTGTGCCCGTAAGCGCCGAACAAGCGCTCATAGACCTGCATCAGCTCGGCCTGACCGACGGCGGCGAGCGCCTGCTTTTCCTCGGTCGACTCAGGGCGTCTGCCGAGCTGCAATTTCGATATGCCCGCGGCGACCGCGCCCGAGCTGACGAGCACGACCTCGTGCCCCTCGTTCTTGAAGTCGGAGAGCGTCCGCACAAGCGTCTCCATCCGCCTGAGATTGAGATTTCCGCTCGAGTGAGTCAGAGTGTTCGAACCGATCTTGACGACGATTCTCGCGTGCTTTTGTAAAATACCCATCTTTATCTTCTCCTGCCGTTTCCGGAATAAGTTATATTTTTGTTAATATTTCGCTCCAAATGTTTGCAAAACCCGGATTTTGAGGTATAATATTATGATAGAGTCATAGCGCAACATGAGCGCACTATATATTATACAATGTCCGCCGGAAAAAAGCAAGAGTAAATTCCGAAAAAATCGAGGAAAACATGAAAAAAATTTATCCGAAGCCCGAATTATTAGCCCCCGCCGGTTCGCCCGAGGCACTGACCGCCGCGATAGCCGCCGGAGCGGACGCGGTTTATTTCGGCACGTCGGTCTTCAACGCGCGTATGAACGCGAAAAACTTCGAGGGCGAGGTTCTTTCGGACGCGATAAAGCTCTGCCGTTCGACCGGCGTCAAAACAAATATAACCGTCAACACGCTCGTACACACGCGTGAGATGCCCGAGCTCCTCCGCGCCGTCGAGAACCTCAATAAGCTCGGCGCGGACGCGCTGATAGTCGCCGACCTCGGCGCGGCGTCGCTTATACACCGCTATTTCCCCGACCTCGAGCTCCACGCGAGCACGCAGGCAGCGGGACACAACCACTTCGCCGCCGAGGAGCTCGAAAAACTCGGCTTTTCGCGGATGGTCGCCGCGCGCGAGCTCTCGTTCGACGACATAAAGACCCTCTGCGAAACCTCCCCGCTCGAGACCGAGATCTTCATCCACGGCGCGATCTGCGTCTCGCAGTCGGGACAATGTCTCGCGAGCTCGATGATCGGCGGTCGGAGCGGCAACCGCGGCGAGTGCGCCCAGCCCTGCCGCCTTCCGTACAAAAACGACTCAGGCAAAGAATCCTACGCGCTGAGCCTCAAGGACATGTGCCTCGCCGACCACATCCCGCGGATTTTAAGTCTCGGCGTCGCGTCGCTGAAAATCGAGGGGCGGATGAAAGCCCCCGACTACGTCTACGGAGTGACGAGCATCTACCGCCGCCTTATCGACGAGGAGCGCGCCGCGACCTTCGGGGAGATCGAGGAGCTCCGCGGTCTCTTCTCGAGAAGCGGCTTCACCGACGGCTATTTCACAAATAAAATAACCCGCGCGATGTTAGGCGTCCGCACCGACTCGGACAAGAGGGCGACCAGAACCGCCCGCGCCGAAAGCATTCAGATAAAAGCGCCCGACTACAAAAAACTCGCGCAAGCCCGCGCCGGGGCGAAATCCGCCGAAGCCCTCCGCGAGATCGACATAAAAGCCGAAATAAAGCCGTGCACCCCGATGACCCTGACTCTGACCGCGGGTGAAACCTCAGTGACTCTGTCAGGTCAGACCCCAGAGAAAGCCAACAACCGCCCGCTGACCTCCGAAACGGTCGCCGAAAAGCTGACCAAGCTCGGCGGCACGGGCTTCAAGCCGGGCAGAGTCGAAATAACCGTCGCCGAAGACCTGATGCTCCCCCTCTCGTCGCTCAATCAGCTGCGCCGCGACGCGGTCGAAAAGCTGAAGGAAGCGCTCAGCGCTTCCCCATCGCCCGCGAAAGAACCCGCCCGGACCGGAGCGCTCCCGCCGACCCTCCCGAAGCCGGAAATCCCGGATTTCGAACGCCTGAGAACGGCGCGCGTCGAGTTTCCCGACCGAACGGAAATCCCCGACGGCTTCGACATAGTCTTTGTCCCGCTCGAGAGATTCGAGCCGGGCATGAAAGCGACCGGAGTGATCATCCCGCCGGTAGTATTCGACTCCGAAGCGAAAGAGATCGCCGGAATGTTAGACACGGCAAAAGCGGCGGGTATAAGACACGTGCTTGTCTCGAACCTCGGTCACATATCCCTCGCGAGAGCCGCCGGAATGCAAATCCACGGCGATTTCCGCCTGAACATCTACAACGGCTGGACAGCCGGAACGCTGATGAAGCTCGGCTTCCGCGACCTCATCGCCTCACCCGAGCTGACCCTGCCGCAGCTAAGAGACCTCGGACTCCCGGCGGTCGTTTACGGAAGACTTCCGCTGATGACCCTCGAGAAATGCCTGATCCGCGACCTCTATTCCTGCGCCGAATGCGAAAAGCGCGGATTCCTGCCGCTGATCGACCGCATGGGAGTCGCATTCCCGGTCTCGAGAGCCTATGATCACCGCAATATCGTCTGGAACAGCGTCCCGATCTGCATGGCGGATCGCCCCGACGACCTTTCGAAGCTATCCGGTCAGCACTTCATCTTCACCGACGAAAATCCCGAAGAGATAACAAAGGCCTACAAAAATAAATCAAGACCCATGACACAGGTCAGGAGAATTTCAAAATGATAAACGTCAAAATAAAAGCCCTGCGCGAAAACGTCCAGCTCCCCGCCTACGCGACGAACGGCTCAGCCGCGGTCGACCTCAGATACTCCGGCGAAGAGCCGATAGAGATAAACCCCGGCGAGCGCAGATTAGTTCCGACCGGCATCGCGATCGCGCCCGAGACAAATGATGTCGTGGCGATCCTCTGCGCCCGCAGCGGACTCGCTTCAAAGCGCGGACTCACCCTCTCGAACGGAATCGGAGTCATCGACAGCGACTACCGCGGCGAAATCTGCGCGGCGATGATCAACCTCGGAGACGAAAAGGTCGTCCTTGATCCGGGCGAGAGAGTCGCGCAGCTGATGTTCATGCCGGTGCTGGCGGCGAACCTCATAAAGGTCGACGAGCTCGACGAAACCACGCGCGGCGCGGGCGGCTTCGGCTCAACGGGTACGAAGTGATGGCGCACAGCAAGACATACAACATCTTTTTGGTGCTGGTCGGAATCGTCCTCGGCAGCTTTGTCGCCTACATATGTAAAGGCGTGCCGTTCCTGTCGTGGCTGGCGTTCGGAGTCGACTTCGGACTCGAATCGCCGCTGGTGCTGAACCTCGGCGTCATGAGCCTGACCTTCGGCATAAGCATCCAATTAACCCTCTCGACCGTGATATTCGTGATTCTCTCCCTCCTCCTCGGAAGAGCGATAGCAAAATAATTATGGAAAAGAAAATCATCCTGGCGTCTGGCTCACCGAGACGCCGCGAGCTCCTGACACAAATGGGGCTCGATTTCGAGGTGATAACGAGCGACTGCGACGAGAACATCGCCCCCTGCGCGCCGTCCGAGATGGTGCGCGAGCTCTCAAAGCGCAAAGCAAAAGCGGTCGCAAACCTGCATCCCGGCGCGATAGTCATCGGCGCGGACACAGTAGTCGCGCTCGGCAATAAAATCCTCGGCAAACCGAAAGACCCCGAAGACGCGGTAAACGCCCTTCTCGAGCTCTCGGGCAGGACACATTCAGTCTGTACCGGTATGGCGGTCATAGACGGCGAAAATATCGTCTCCGATGTCGTCGAAACCAAGATAACCTTCACGACGCTGACCCGCAAAGACGCCGAAAACTACGTCGCGACCGGCGAGCCGCTGGATAAAGCCGGCTCATACGGCATCCAGGGGCGCGGCGGAGTCTTCGTGGAGCGCATAGAAGGCGATTACTACAGCACGGTAGGACTCCCGATCTGCGCGCTGAGAAAGATACTGCAAAATCTCGGATTAACTCTTTGAACTTAAAGATAATTTGTAAAGCGCAAGCAACCACAAATCTCACCAATATGTGGAAAAATTAAATTTTCCATTAAACCCATGTTTAAAAAGGTTTAGGGAAAGGTGGAGGGTCTGGGGGGCGGGAAACCCCTTTCCACAAGTTACCGAAGGTAACTTGTAAAAGGCTGGTTTCCCGCCCCCCAGATAACACAATCAAAAGAGGTGAAGAAGATTGCAATACAGTGAGGAAACCCCGGTAAAATTTCTCCCGGGAGTCGGACCCGCGCGTGTTCAGGCGCTCGAACGGCTCGGCATCACAACCTTCGGACAGCTGATCCGGCACTTCCCGCGCGGCTACCAGTTCCGCGGGAACGTAAAGAAGCTGTCCGACGCCGTTCCCGGCGAGACGGCGTCCTTCATCCTGACCGTCGCGACCGACCCGTCGCTCGCGACGCTGAGGCGCGGCATGACCCTGCTGAAGCTCCGCGGCTTCGACGAATCAGGCGCATGCGAGCTGGTCTTCTTCAACCAGCCCTACCTGAAGGACACCCTCGTCAAGGGAAACGAATACCGTTTCTTCGGAAAGTACACGTCAGAGCGCGGCAAGCCGACGCTGAACTCGCCGATAGTCGAGCCGATCAGCCCCGACAAGCCGCTGCCGAACCTCGTCGCGGTCTACCCACTGACCGCCGGAATCACGCAGAAGTTCCTCTCGAACATAATCAAAACGGCGCTGACTCACCTGATCAACACCGGCGACCGCCCCGACGCGCTCATCGAGACTCTCCCCGGCGAGGTGCGCCGCGAGAACGACCTCTGCGCGCTCGGCTGGGCGCTCCAGAACATCCACTTCCCGCCCGATTTCGAGGCGCTGAGCATCGCCAAGCGCCGCCTGATCTTCGAAGAACTCTACAATTTCGCCCTCGGCGCGTCAGGCTCGCGAAGCAAAGAAACCCGACTCGCGCCGAAGCTGCCCGACAGCGACATAAAACCGCTGACCTCCCTGCTCCCCTTCGAGCTGACCGGCGCGCAGAAACGCGCGATAACGGCGATTTCAGCCGATCTCGCGAAAGACAAACCGATGCGACGCCTCGTCTCAGGCGACGTCGGAAGCGGCAAGACAGCCGTCGCGGCAGCCGCGGCGTATATCGCGGTGAAAAACAGCTTCCAGTGCGCCCTGATGGCGCCGACCGAAATTCTCGCGACCCAGCACTACAACGACCTCGAGCCGCTCTTCGGAAAGCTCGGCATAACCGTAAAGCTCCTCATCGGTTCGGTCAGAGCGCGCGAGCGCAAGCCGATCTACGCGGGACTCTCAGACGGAAGCGTCAATATCGTCATCGGCACGCACGCGCTGATCGCCGACGAAGTCAGTTTCCGCTCGCTCGGACTCGTGATCTGCGACGAACAGCACCGCTTCGGAGTCGGTCAGCGCGAGGCGCTCATCGCCAAGGGCAGCGATTCAATGACGACCGTCCATCAGCTCACAATGTCGGCGACACCGATCCCGCGAACCCTCGCGATGTTCCTCTACGGCGACCTCGACATGTCGGTGCTCGACGAGATGCCGCCCGGAAGACAGCGCGTGAAGACCTTCGTCGTCAACGAATCCTACCGCGCCCGCCTGAACGCCTTCATCCGCAAGCAGCACGACGAGGGTCACCAGACCTACGTAGTCTGCCCGGCGGTCGAGGAGAGTGAATCCGGCGAGGTCTCGCAGGAGGACATCCGCCTCCTCGATTTCGACGCGCTCCCCAAAGAACCTCCGAAAGCCGCGACAGTCTGGGCAAACGAGCTCCAGGCGGCGCTCCCCGATCTGAAAATCGGCTGTGTCCACGGCAGAATGAAATCGGTCGACAAAGATCTGATAATGAGCGAGTTCGCCGCCGGAAATATCGACGTTCTCGTCTCGACGACCGTCATTGAGGTCGGCGTCAACGTCCCGAACGCGACGCTTATGATAATCGAGAACGCCGAGCGCTTCGGACTCTCGCAGCTCCACCAGCTGCGCGGACGCGTCGGACGCGGAAAAGCCGCCTCGAACTGCGTGCTGGTCTCGGAATGTCCGCCCGACTCAAAAGCCGGAAAGCGGCTCGACGTCCTGCGCACAACCTACGACGGCTTCAGGATCGCCGAGTCCGACCTCGGCGAGCGCGGACCGGGCGACTTCATCCCGAAAGGCGACGAGGACATCAAACAGCACGGCGTCCTGCGCTTCCGCCTCGCGAACCTCTGCGAGGATATGCAGCTGCTCGAGGCAGCAGTCAAAGCCGCCAGGAAAACGGCTGAAAACGAGCTCCGTGAGCTTCCCGAGAGCGTCACGACCGCGATAAAAGCCGCAAAGAACGCGACAGGAATAAGCTGAAAACAACCTCAAATCAGTGTTTCCATAGAAAGAGAAAATTAAGATGAATCAGCCACTCGCCGACCGCGTCCGACCGACCGACTTCGATGAAATGGTCGGGCAGGAGAAATTAGTCGGCAAAAACGGAATCCTCCGCCGCATGGTCGAGTCGGGGCACATTTCGAACATGATCTTCTTCGGACCGCCCGGCACAGGCAAAACAACCGCCGCGAACATAATCGCCGAACGCTCGGGCATGACCCTCCGCCGCCTGAACGCGACGACCGCGTCGATCTCCGATGTGAAAGCCGTCATCGACGAAACCGCGACGATGTTCGGAAGCGGCGGCATCCTCCTCTACCTCGACGAGATCCAGTATTTCAATAAAAAACAGCAGCAATCGCTGCTGGAGTACATCGAGGACGGCCGCATCACGCTGATCGCCTCAACGACCGAAAATCCATATTTCTACGTTTACAACGCGATAATTTCGCGCTCGGCGGTCTTCGAGTTCCGCCCAGTCTCAAAGGACGAGATTTCCCGGGCAATCACCCGCGCGCTCGGCAAACTGAACGCGGAAACCGAACCCGCCGTCACGATAGACGGCGGCGCGCTCGACTTCCTCGCGGGCTGCGGCGCGGGCGATGTCCGGCGGAGTCTGGGACTCCTCGAAAACGCGTTCTATCTCGCCGAAGCGGGCGAAAAAATCATAACGAAAGAAATTCTCGACAGCCTGACGCCGAAAGTGGTCGGCAGCTTCGACCGCGCGGGCGACGTGCACTACGATCTGCTGTCCTGCCTGCAAAAATCCATCCGCGGCTCAGACCCCGACGCGGCGGTATTCTACCTCGCGAAAATACTGGAGGGCGGCGACCTTATCTCGGCATGCCGTCGCTTGCAGGTCATCGCGAGCGAGGACATCGGGCTCGCGTACCCGATGGCGGCGGCAATCGTCAAAGCGTGCGTCGACAGTGCGAGGGAGCTAGGACTCCCCGAGGCGCGGATCCCGCTGGCAAACGCGGCATTGATGCTCGCGACCGCGCCGAAATCGAATAGCGCCGAGAGCGCGATCGACCGCGCGATGGCGGACATTTCAGCCGGAAAGGGGCAGAATGTCCCATCGCACCTGCGGAGCCCGAAATTCGAGGGCTACAAGTACCCGCACGCGTTCCCGGACCATTGGATCGACCAGCAATACCTCCCGGACGACCTGAAAAACGCCCGCTACTACGAGTACGGACCGAACAAAACCGAGCAGGCAGCAAAACAGTACTGGGATAAAATCAAGAATAAATAGCAAGCAATAAATACCATATCGTTCGTGCGCAGAACATTCAACCCGATCGAAACACAATGTCATCCAGTCACTTGACCGGCTGCCATTCATGCGCGAATCGGAAATAAACAGCAAGCAAACAATATCATATCATTACAGCTTCAAACGGAAGGAATCATCATGAAAATCGTTCAGATAGGCCACGCGGGGCATTGCGTCTACGCGTATCCGGGCATTAAATCGCACGCAATCGATTTTACCGGTATCTCAGCCGGAAGCGCCGGATCCGAAGCAGAAGGCATCAACGAATTCGCCGCAAGCCTGAAAAAAAACGGCTTCGAGCCGAAAATATATTCCGATTGGAAGGAAATGCTCGAGACAGAAAAGCCCGACATCGCGATAGTCGACCCGTGGTACAACGACCACGGAAAAATCTCACTCTACGCTCTCGAGCGTGGAATCAACGTCTTCTGCGACAAGCCTGCCGCGACCGATTTCGCGACGCTCGAAAAAATCCGGAACTGCGACAAAGCGATCTTCGCCGCGATGTTTGACGCCCGCACGAACCCGGCGTTCAAAGCCGCGAAAAAGGCGATCGACGGGGGAAGAATCGGCAAAGTCCGCATGATGGACTCGCGCAAATCCTACAAACTCGGCAAGCGCCCGGCGTTCTATTCGTCGCGCGAGACCTACTGCGGCATCCTCCCGTGGGTCGCAATCCACGCGATCGACTGGATGAAATGGCTCTCGGGCGAGCATTACACCGACCTGACCGGCGCGGCGATCTCGCGTCTCGACAACGGCGGCAACGGCGACATGGACATAACCTCGGCGGCGCAGTTCATGATGACAAACGACGTGATCGCGACGGTCACCGCCGACATGTACCGCCCGATGTCCGCGCCGACGCACGGTGACGACCGCGTAAGAGTCGTCGGAACGAAGGGAATAGTCGAGGTCGCCGCCGGAAAAGCGACATTAATAACCGATCCGGACGGCGTAATCGAGCTCGGAAACGAGCCCGCCGGCGATATTTTCGAAGATTTTCTGGCGCTCCTCTCAGGCGAAAACAATCATCTCACAAAGGAATCCTGCGTCGAGTCGACATTCTGGGCATTGAAAGCCGATGAGCGTGCCCGTGAAAGGCTCAAGCAGTAATTGATTCGCATTACTGACACGAAAGGATAGCAAGCAATGAATCAAGCATTCCGCATTCTCGCGCTCGGCGACGTAGTCGGACCGGACGCCGTGAAATACCTGTCGCAGCGGCTCTGGGACTACCGAAAATCGCATAATATAAGCATGGTCGTCTGCAACGCCGAAAACGCCGCGCAGGGCAACGGACTCGACCCGCAGAGCGCCGAAAAGCTGCTCACGTCAGGCTGCGACGTCCTGACCGGCGGCAACCATATTTTCAGAAAAAAAGAGATAAGAAGCTACCTCGAGAACAGCACGAACGTTATCCGACCGGCAAATTACCCATTCGGCGCGCCCGGCGGCGGACACACAACGATCGGCATCGACGGCTATCGCGTTCTCGTAATCAACGTCCTCGGCGTCATTTTCATGGAACCGCTCGCTTGTCCGTTCGCTACGGTCGACCGAATCCTCGAACGCGAGCAGGGAAGATACGACTTCTCAATCCTCGACATTCACGCCGAGGCGACAAGTGAAAAAATCGCGCTCGCACGCTATTTCGACGGGCGGATTGACTGCGTGTTCGGCACGCACACTCACGTCCCGACCGCCGATAATCAGGTGCTTCCGGGCGGCAGCGGCTACGTCACCGACCTCGGAATGACCGGACCGACCGACAGCGTTCTCGGTATCCGTTCCGATATAATAATCGAGAAGCTCCGCACAAAACTCCCGGTAAAATTCGAAATCGCCGGAGGCAATATTGAAGCTCAGGGAGTCATATTCGAGCTGGATTTGGCAGGGAAGTGCCGTTCAGTCGAGCGTGTGAAATTCTGATAAACAGCAAGCAATTCAACAGCTAAAAGGGGGATAAACATGAAACTCTGTCCAATAGGACACGAGCTCAAACTGCTCGCCAACCGCTTCGAAGCGGCGGCAAACAAAAATCTCATGCCGCTCGGTCTGACCACCGCGCAGGCACAGCTTCTGATAATCCTGAATAACTCAACCGACACGCTGATGCCGCAGAAAAAGCTCGAAAAAGCCGTCGGCGCGTCGCAGGCGACAATAACCGGCATAATCTCGCGTCTTAATGAGAAAAAGTTAGTGGCATTGACGCGCGACGGTGAGGATCGCCGGGTCCAACTCGTCGCGATAACCCCGGAGGGAATCGCGCTCTGCGAATCCGCGTTCTTCGCCCTCAGATCCGCCGAGACCGAGATCTTCAAAAAGCTCTCAGCCGACGAGATGAAGACCTTCAAAAGCCTGTTTTCCAGACTCACGATCCCGGATAATTCGCAAGCAAACGATCAGGATTAATCGACATTTCTTTCATGCTCGCAGAGCCCGGAAAGCGGACAATCCCCGCATTTCGGGCTTCTCGCGGTGCATACATCCCGCCCGAAATTGACGATCCGGTGGCAGAAATCCGCCGACTTTTCCGGCTCGATCACAGGCGCAAGAATTTTCTCGACCTTGACCGGGTCCTTGACACTCTCCGGATAAAACCCGAGCCGTCCGCAGATGCGTATGCAGTGCGTGTCCGCGACAATCGCGGGCTTTCTGTAAATATCCCCGAGCAGCAGATTCGCGATCTTCCGCCCGACGCCCGGCAGCTTCAGAAGCTCGTCCATGTCGTCAGGAATCACGCAGTTGTAATCGTCAACCAGCATCCGGCAGGCGTCACGGATGTTCTTCGCCTTCGTCCGGTAAAGCCCGCAGGGACGCACAATCTCCTCAAGCTCGGATAAATCGCAGTCGGCGACCGACTCAAGCGTCGGAAAACGTTCAAACAAACCTCCTTTCGAGTTGCAGACAATATTGACGCGCGCGTCGGTGCACTGAGCCGACAGCCGCCCCATGATAAGTAATTTCCAACCATCTCCTCCCGACTGAAGCGCGCACTGCGCCTCGGGATAAATTTTCTCAAGCTCCGCCACAATGAGGGCGGCTTTTTTCTTGTCCATAAAAACGCCTCGCATTAAATTTAATGGAACCATTATACCACACTTCGGGGCGTTTGTCAAGTCCTGTCTGAAATTAGTTGTAATTTTGAATGATACGTGTTCAACAGCATACAATATATCTCAGAAACCGTCCCGGAAAAATCTTCCGGGACGTCCCGTATTCAGTTGTTTTATTCAGTTGTGACGCTCTCTTTTCCGGGTTCGCAGATCTTCAGAACTACCGATGTCATATCGTCGCTCCGCGGGTTATTCAGAGCGGCTCCGTCGAGAATTTTCTCCGCCATCAGCTGAAGATCATCAACCCATTCATAAGTAAGCATATTCGCGAGCCACACTCCGTCCTCGAGCGACTGCGCGACTCCGTCGCTCAGCATAACGATAACATCTCCGCTCTCAAGATCGAATTTAATCTGCTCCGCGTCGAGCGCGGGCATGATGCCGATGGGCACCGTCTTTGACTGGAGCTTGTAGAGATTGCCGTTCCGCAGAACGAATGAGGGCGCGGCTCCGCTCTTGACGAACGCCGCCTTTCCCGAAAGAAGGTCGATCTCGGCAAGATCGATCGTAGCCGAGCATTCGCCGGGACGGTTCCGCAAAAAACCGTGCAGCATTTCAAGAGTTATGGCTTTTCCGTTTCCGCCGGTCAGGAGCTGTTCAGCGAAGACGCCGCAGAGCTTCGAAGTCACCGCGGCTTCGCGTCCGCTGCCCATTCCGTCTGAAATCATCGAGTAAAAGTAATCCTCGCGGGTCTCAAAGGTCAGAGCGGTATCTCCGTTCGCACTCTCGCTCTCACGCACGCTGGTCGCACGCGCGCATTCGACGCTGTAGCGTCTGGCGGAGGACATCGACAGCTCAACCTTTTCGCCCTCGATATTGAAATCCGGTCGGGTCAGTTTCGTATGTAACAGATTTTCGGTCATGCGGCGGATCTCATCCGCGCCGAGACGCATCCCGGCAAGCTCCACGCCGCTTATATACACCTGCTTTCTTCTTGAGCCCCAGCAAAGAACGCTCGAGCGGGGCATATCCATATATTTCAGCGAGCGCCACAGCTTTTCAGTGAGCTCACTATCCACGCGGTACTCGGCGTCGTTTTCGGCGATAGAGTCGGCAAGCAGCTTTGACAGCGATTCATAATCAATGGCAAAAGCCTCTGTTTTGTCGTTTTTGATAAGAGCCTCGACAAGCTCAGCCGTGCCCCGGTCAATATCCGAAATTATATGATCGAGGTTGTAGCAGCGCTCCCGCAGCCAGCCGGGGATCGAGCCGGTGTCGACCTTTCCGGTCTTGTAGAGCCCGGTCGTGATTTTCGCCCTGGCGTCGAGAGTGGACGTGCACTCCCTCTCGAGGCAGAGCGACGACAGCGAGCATCGGCTGCAATGGTCGTCGAAGGCATTGTCGCAGATCTGCTTGAGGTCGATTATTCCGGGCCTTCTCAACCGGTCGGAGAGCGTGTAAATGATGTCGGACAGACGCCCGAGCGCGCCAGATAAAGAGTTCATTCTGAGCACCGTATCGGCTTGTTTCTTTTCAAGTATCACAGCCTCATTGTCCTTTGCAGAAGGGTCGGGCTCGGCAAAAGCCGGCACTTCAGGCAGCAGCCCGTAATATGAAAGCGGCATGAAAACAGTCACCGCGCCAAGAGCGTCGGGGAGCACCGTCCGGAGCGCCTCAAAACCATCGTTCGAGAGCCCGAGTATCAGCGGGACGAGCACCGCGACGGCGGCGGAAAGCGTCTTCGACAGCCTGTTCAGCAATCCGAAAGCAAGCCCCGCGGCGGCAAACACCGAGCCGTCCTGACCCGATACAATCCCGGCGGCGAGACCGGCTGCGCAGCCCTTGAGCGCGCCCTCAACCCCACCGGACGAGGCAGCCCACAGAGCGACGCCGAGCGAAACCATGAACGCGGGCGAGAAGCCAAACACCGTGTACCCGCGCAGCGAGCAGACAAACATCAGCACGATCACCGCGACGCCGACCTTCCGTTTCGACCCGGACTTAGCGTTCCGCGTGTAAAGCGTCGAAAGCCCGAGCGTCAGAGCGGTGCAGAGAAGCGTGCCGGTCAGAAGACCGAAGAGATCGTAGTAGAGGAATCCGCCCGAAATCAGCCTGAACAGCCCGAACGAGAAGGCGATCAGAGCCGACGCGGCGCAGCGGATCAGCAAAGCCTCATTGAAGAGCTCAGACGAGAAGAGTCCGGCGAATCTCGCGACGCCCTTCCGCCGTGTGTCGTCATCCTTCACATGCCGGACGCCGAGCGACGATACCCCGGCGCGAAGCAGGATGAGAGCGGTGTAGCTGACCGCGAGCGCGGCGGCGTAACCGCGTGAGAGGAGCGAGGAGATGAGCAGTCCGGCGAAGACCGCGGCGACCTGCCGGTCGACAGCCGCCAAGAAAGCGATGCCGAGCGGATAGCAGGAGAACATCCCTCCGAACGTCCCGAAGAGCATCGAAGCGCCGAACGCCGCGGCGTTCTTTATAACAGCGAGCGGCTTTATGTAAGAAGCGCCTACTCCGATCCGGTGGTTTGCCTTGTCATATGTCAGAATTTTCCCGATAGCCATTTTTAAGATTCCTTTCGTTTTTGACGTCGACCGCGTGTCCTTCGCGGCTTGTGGGAATATTATACCACACCGGGGCAAAAACCTCTGTCGTTTCGTGTATGCACTTTTGGCTCGGGAAATGGCGGGAATGACGATTTTAGCCGGTATCCTCCCGCTTAAGAGAAAGAATAGTCGGGCGTCCGATATTTTCCGGTCAATTTCACGAAAATAACCTTAAAAATTCAATAAAAATACAGGAATTGTTATTGCTTTTTTCCCGCTTGTCTGCTATAATATATTATGTGGGAGCCAAATACCCCGGCTCTGTATTTTCCGACAAAAAAGGAGAGTAATTTATGTACAGAATAGTAAACAAAAAGCCGCTGAACCCGACCGTCACAATGATGGACATTGAGGCGCCGCTCGTCGCGGCAAAGGCAAAGCCCGGTCAGTTCATCATACTGAGAGTGGACGAAGAAGGCGAGCGCATCCCGCTGACGATAGCGGGATATGACCGCGAAGCGGGAACGGTTAAAATCATATTCCAGATCGTCGGCGCTACCACCCTGAAGCTCAACCATAAGGAAGCCGGCGAATACATCCAGGACTTCGTCGGACCGCTCGGAACGGCTACCGAGGTCGAGGGACTGAAGAAGGTCTGCATCGTCGGCGGCGGAGTCGGCTGCGCCATCGCTCTCCCGATCGCCGAAGAGCTTCACAGGATGGGCTGCGAGGTCACCTCGGTCATCGGCTTCAGAAGCAAGGATCTGCTGATCCTCGAGGACGAGTTCAGAGCCGCGTCGTCGAAGCTGTACGTCATGACCGATGACGGCTCATACGGCACGAAGGGCAACGTCTGCGCGCCGCTGAACGAGATGTTCGCAAGCGGCGAGAAATTCGATAAGGTCATCACAATAGGACCGCTCATCATGATGAAATTCGTAGTCGAGGCGGTCAGACCGACCGGCATCCCCTGCGTCGTCTCGATGAACCCGATAATGATCGACGGAACGGGAATGTGCGGCGGATGTCGCCTGATAGTCGGCGGAAAGACGAAGTTCGCCTGCGTCGACGGACCCGATTTCGACGGATACGAGGTTGATTTCGACTCGGCAATGGAGCGCGGAACGATGTACCGCGACTTTGAGCGCCACGCGTATGAGGAAGCCTGCAATCTCTTCAACAAACAGTAAACTACCGCGGAAAGCAGAAAGGAAATATAGATCATGCCGAACATGTCAAATAAAAAGAACCCCATGCCCTCGCAAGAGCCTGCGGTAAGAGCCCACAATTTCGCCGAGGTTGCGCTCGGCTATTCCGAAGCGACCGCGCTCGACGAGGCGATGCGCTGCCTTAACTGCAAGCACATGCCCTGCGTATCGGGCTGCCCGGTCAATATTCATATCCCCGAATTCATCGCGAAGGTAAGGGAAGGCGACTTCGAGGGCGCGTACCAGATCATCTCGCAGACCTCGAGTCTTCCGGCGGTCTGCGGAAGAGTCTGCCCGCAGGAGACCCAGTGCGAGTCGAAATGCGTCCGCGGAATCAAGGGAGAGCCGGTAGGAATCGGACGCCTGGAGCGCTTCGTCGCCGACTGGCACAACGCGCACTCTGGCGAGACCCCGGTCTGCGCCGAGCCGAACGGACATAAGGTCGCGGTAGTCGGTTCAGGGCCTTCCGGACTGACCTGCGCCGGAGACCTCGCGAAGAAGGGCTATAAAGTAACCGTCTTCGAGGCGCTTCACACCGCGGGCGGAGTCCTTGTCTACGGAATCCCCGAGTTCCGTCTTCCGAAGGCGATCGTCCAGAAGGAGGTCGACAACCTCAAGGCAATGGGCGTAGACGTCGAGACGAACATCGTCATCGGTAAGACCCTGACGATCGACGAGCTGTTCGGGCGCGGCTATGAGGCGGTATTCATCGGCTCAGGCGCGGGACTTCCGAACTTCATGAACATCCCGGGCGAGAGCCTCAAGGGCGTCTACTCGGCAAACGAATTCCTTACCCGCTCGAACCTTATGAAGGCATACCGTGAGGACCCGGTCACCCCGATCTCGAAGGGCGGCAAGGTAGCGGTTGTCGGCGGCGGAAACGTCGCGATGGACGCCGCGAGAACGGCGCTGAGACTCGGAGCGGAGAAGGTGTACATCATCTACCGCCGCTCGATGGAAGAGCTCCCCGCGCGCCGCGAGGAGGTCGAGCACGCGATCGAGGAAGGCATCGAGTTCAAGCTTCTCAACAACCCTGTGGAAATCCTCGGCTACCATAACCCCGACGACAAGCGCGACCCTAAGAACGGGCGCGTCACCGGAATCAAATGTATCAGGATGGAGCTCGGCGAGCCGGACGAACGCGGACGCCGCCGCCCCGTGCCGATCGAAGGCAGCGAGTTCGTTCTCGACGTCGACACCGTGGTCATCTCGATAGGAACATCTCCGAACCCGCTGATCAAATCGACGACCGCTGGACTCGAGGTAAATAAGCATGGCGGAATCATCGTCGAAGAGAACACCGGCGCTACCACACGCGACCATGTCTACGCGGGCGGAGACGCGGTCACCGGCGCGGCGACCGTCATCTCGGCGATGGGCGCGGGCAAGGTAGCGGCAAAGGCTATCGACGAAGCACTGGCTCACTCCGCTGACGTTTCGCTCAAGTGAAGAAATAAAGTTACAAAAGAACGGACTGTCGCTTTGCGGCGATCCGTTCTTTTTCGCGCGTCGAAGACGCGCGAAAAAGACGGTGTCAGCAAGCTGCCACCGTAACGAGTCGGCAAAAAAGCCGCTGCGCGCCTTTTTTGTCGACTCGGCGCGCCGCCCGCTTTGCGGGCGGCGCGCGCAGGCGGGGACTCACGTCCCCGTCCGCCTCGTTGCCGAGGCGGATGGCGAGCAAGCTCGCCACCTGTCCGCCG
>CAKSOR010000009.1 GCA_934477985.1 uncultured Eubacteriales bacterium | reverse complement strand
GATAGTAGAGAATGTTGAACTCAAAAATTATACGCACCATCGACAGCGCGATCGACATCCCGACGCCGACCGACAGAGCGATCACCATAGACCGCTTCGTGACGGTTCCGCCGGTGATCTCCTCGACCTGCTTGTTCAGGACGTGCACCGCGGGCTCGGCGAGGACGACGACCATTCCGATAATGAATCCGAACAGCACGATAGTCCAGCGCGGAGCGTTTGCCGCGAGCTCGACGCCCATGCGGTATCCGACCGGCATGAAGCCGACATTCACCGCCGTCAGGAAGACGACCAGCCCGAGAAATGTGTAGATTATTCCGACGCCGATGCGGAAGAGCGTCTTTTTCGGCAGTTTCAGGACGAGCGCCTGGAGGATGATAAAGAACACGACAATGAGTCCGAGCGCGATCGCGACCTCTTCGACGACGCTGAGGATGATTTGCAGAAGTCCCGCGCCGAGATTCGCCTCGACCGAGTAGTCAGGGAGACTGTAGGTCAGCTCGCCGCTTGAGGTTATCCCGGCGACCATGACCGCGAGTATGGGTCCGATTGAGCAGAGCGCGATGAGTCCGAAGCTGTTCTCACCGCTGTTCTTGCCGCCGAGAGTCATCGCTATGCCGACGCCCAGAGCCATTATGAACGGAACTGTTATCGGTCCGGTCGTGACACCACCCGAGTCGAACGCCATTGGCAGGAATTCCGGGCTTCCGCTGACGACGACCAGCGAGGCGAGCGCGAACATCAGCAGATAGAAGAACATGAGAAGCGACGAGAGCTGTTTGTGAAATATTATTTTCACAACCGCCAGAACAAGGAACAGACCGACTCCGACGCCGACAACCGCCACCAGCAGTGATTCGCTGATGACATCCTTCACCTGAGCGGCGAGCACCGTCAGGTCGGGTTCGGCTATGGTGATGAAGAGTCCCATCAGAAAGCTCACCGAGAGTAATAGCGGCAGGCTTCCGGTCTTTGTGAGTCCCGCGCCGATATGCTCGCCCATTGGCGTCATAGCCATATCAGCGCCGAGGTTAAAGAGTCCGATACCTAATATCAGCACGACAGATGAGACCAGAAACACGATGAGCTCTGTATCAGTCAGGCTGACCAGCGGTGAAAAGTACAGTACTGCCACAATGATTGATACCGGACGCACGGAGACAAGCGCTTCCTTGATCTTGGCAACGAGTGCTTTTCCCAAAATTGTTGACCTCCTTCAAGAGAAAATAGTGCCGTGAGACACGACACTATTATAATATCATATTTTTCGCGAAAAGTTGTTAATTGGAGGTTAATTTCGCCAGGAGTCGGACAATTTTGGAAAATTGACTACCTTGGGAGGGCAGAACAGCCTGTAAATCGAATTATCTCAATATAGAGTATAGAAATACTTCTTGACAAATCCGGGAAAAGTGATATAATAGATTATATGATCATCAGAAGAAAGCGGGCGGTATCAAACTTGCATTACATCGGAAAACTTGACATTGAAATATACAAATGCGTGACCGCTGACATCCAGACCGACGAGGTCATAATCACCGACGAGCGCGTACAGCACATAAAGGAACGCCATCCGAATGATTTCGAGAGATACTGTCAGTATATGCGTGAGATCATTGAGAATCCTGAGTACATCGTCGAGGCGAACAAGCCTAAGTCGGCTCTCCTTCTGAAGACTTTTACCGAGGGCGAAGACGTGTTCAAAACTGTTCTTCGGCTGATAACCTCCGACGATGATCCGGCGTTCAAGAACTCGATAATCACGTTTATGAAAATTGACGACAAGGAATATAAACGACTTGTAAAAAATAAAAAAGTGCTTTACAAATCCGAATATTTGTGATATAATATGTATAGGATACAAACAGGTTATCTGAGGTGGAAGATTTCGTCCACGTCCACACGCCGATGGTTTGACAGAGCCGAAAGACTCGAGAGATGCAGGAGAACTGGACGCCTGCCGGATAACCGAGCCGCCAAGCTCATCTGAGCAAGGCGGCTTTCCTTATTGGAATTTCTGGATAAGCTGAATAATTGGAGTTTTCACGCGAAAAAGGCTTGGATTTATGGGCTTTTTCGCGTGAAAACAACCTTAAATCAGCGTTTCCTTAAAAACAGCACCGCGAAGATGGCGGCGCTGTTTTCGTATTTCAGCTTTCGCTGTCTCACTCCGCGAAATCGCCGAAGGTCAGAAGCAGCGGGTAGTCGGTGACCGGGATGTTCTTGATTGTCACCGTGCCGTAGCCGGCGTCCTCGAGCATGTCCGCGGGGATCTCGTAGATGTCGCCGTGCAGCAGGTCGACAAGATGAATGTCGCCCTTGAGGTTCGTCGCTCTGAAGCTGACCGTCGACTCGAAGGTCGTTGTCAGCAGCGGAGTCGAGTTCCAGTAGGCGAACGCCGTCGCGCCGTTCGGCTTTCTGAAGCCCTTGAAGATCAGACTTCCGCCGTAGTCCGAGCCGAGCAGCCGCTTCGACGGCAGCGTGATTCTGACTATCGGCAGGTCGCAGACCTCAGCGCCCTCGGCGAACACCGAGCAGACGTTCTGATAAGCGTAGTACGACGGCTTCGGCGAATACTCGCCCGACGAGAAGCCGTTCTCGTCGAAGTCCGCGCCGAGGATGCCGAAATATCCGTAGTCGAGGTAGGAATTCTTGTCCCCAACCTTGCCGTTCAGCGCCTCGATCATGTCCATGCAGGAGAAATACGAGGTGAACTCGACGTCGATCATCAGGTCGGCGATCGCGTGCCGGACGCACTGCTTTGCCTGACGCTCGGGAGTCCACGCGCCGCCGCGGAGCGCTCCGCATCCGTCGCTTCTAGACTGCGAGCCCGACTCGCCCTGGATTATCTTTATGTCGGGGTTATAGGAGTGCACAAGAGCCGCCAGCGCCGGGATGTGCTCGAAGAGCTTCGACTCGTCGGGCGTGTACTCGTGGAAGGAGAGGGCGTCGATAGCCTTGTCCATGCCCGCGGCGAGCGCCTCGTTCGTGAACGCGAGATTCGAGCCGAAGGTGCAGATTACACCGCCGATGACGGTCGCTTCAGGCATAACCGAGCGGATAGCCGCCGAGGTGTCGACGCAGAACTGTCCGTACTCAGTGCCGGAGACTCCGTGCTTCCAGCACCACTTGCCGTCCGGCTCGTTCCAGATCTCATAGTGGTCGACTCTGCCGCGGAAGTGCTCGACGGTCGCTTTGACATAGTTTGCCCAGCCGGTCTTCTGCTCGTCGTTGAATATCGGAGCGATTCCGACCGCGCCGAAGACCTCCTTGCCCTCCTCGTTGTAGAGCTCGTTGCCGTAGCACAGGCAGATCCAGGGGCGCATTCCGCGCTCGATGAGGTTGTCGACGACCTTGTCGATCCAGCCGAAGTCATACTGACCCTTGACGCGCTCGGTGCGCTGCCAGCCGGACTGGATGCGTACCCACTTGACGCCGACGAGCGCCAGCTTGTCATAAGCCTTTTCTGGGTCGAAGACGTTGCGGTCGAGCTTCTCAAAGCCTATACCGAGCTTTGATTCCTTGATGTCGAGCGAGCGCTTCGGGGTGATTCTGCCGATTTTCTTGAGTTGTTCCATGATAATTTCATCCTTTCGGAAATATGTGGTAAATATATTATACCACATAATTTCGATTTGTCAAGAGTTTTTTGAAATTAGTTTTGGATTTTTTTGAGATTACATTTTTTCGAACCCGAGATAGCGCGTGCCCTGAGCCTTCAGCGTGCCGGTGTCGCCGACATTCAGGCGGTCGAACTCGTCCTTTCCGACCTTGAATTCCTGTTTCTCGCCGTCAGAATCGAAGGAGACATACCAGACGTGGTGGCGGGGTATGCCGGCCCGGTTATGGTGGTGTATGACCCTGCGGTATTTGTCGACGACCTTCGCGGTCGACTCGACTACCGGCGAGTTGTTGTTTTTTACATACGTGGTTATCCCGCCGACGATGACGTAGATAAAAATCGCGGCGACTATTATGAAGGTTATCGTGAAAAGCATCCAGAACATTTATTCTCCCAGGTATTTGTATTTGTCGGCCTTCCGCTTGTCGGCGTCCTTTTCGAAGGTCACCAGCAGTCCGCCCTTGTAGGTGAGCAGTCCGGAGTCGCCCTCGCTGAGCCATTCCAGCGTCTTTTCACCGACGTCGAAGCCGACCTCCTCGCCGCACTCGGTCCGGAAGACGAGCCTTCGGGGCGGGCTGCCCCAGTTTATCGGGTCGTGTCTGAATGGATCGTGTGCTTCCTCTGTCCGGATAAACTCGGCTTTGACAGTCAGCAGCCCGGCTTTCCGCTGCTTTATCGCGAAGATAATATTTCTGATTAACGCCGCGAGTGGTATTGACCTCATATCCCAAAAAACCTCATCGCGTTCTCAAACGCGTGCTTGCAGAACTCCCCGGTCGTGATTCCGTAGAGTTCGGCGGCTTTCGCGGCGGTGTACTCCATCAGCCCCGAGTGATTCAGCTTTCCTCTGAACGGCACGGGCGCGAGATATGGGCAGTCGGTCTCGATCATCACGCGGTCGAGAGGTATCGTCGGCAGGATTTCGGCGAGTCTCGACGCGTTTTTGAAGGTTATCACGCCCGAGAACGAGACGTACCAGCCGCGGTTCACGAGCTGTCTTGCCATCTCGGCAGAGCCGGAGAAGCTGTGCAGCTCGCCGGTCACGTCGGGATATTCGTGCAGGATGTCCATCACGTCGCCGTGCGCCTCGCGGTCATGGATGACGACCGGCATTCCGACCTCGCGCGCGAGCTCGAGCTGACGCCTGAACCAGACCTTCTGCAAGTCGCGCGGCGTGTCCCAGTGGTAGTCGAGCCCGATTTCGCCGAGCGCCTTCACCTTCGGGTGAGCGAGCTGCTTTTTAAGCTCCTCCATGACCGACTCAATGTCCCATTCGGGGTCGACGTCCTCGGGATGAATGCCGACCGCGGCGTAGATTCCGGGATATTTTTCGGCAAGCGCGATCGACTCGGCGTTCGTCGTCGGGTTTGTGCCGTTGTTGACAATATATTTTACCGCTCCGGCAAAAAGGGCGGGAAGAATTTCTTCCCGCCCTCCTTCGATCTCAGCGCCCGGGTCAAAGCGGCTGTCATTGTAGTGCGCGTGTGTGTCAAAAAGCGGATAACTCATGGTGGGCTTGAAATCAAAGTTCATGGCTTATCTGACTCTTTCTCCGAGAGGAGTCCCGGCATCGAGGAAGACGACTCTGACCTCTGTCTCGCCCGATGCCAGAAGCATTCCCTGGCTCTCGACTCCGCAGAGTGTCGCGGGAGCTAAGTTCGCGACGACGATCAGCTTCTTGCCGATGAGATCCTCCGGCTTGTAGAACTTCGCGATGCCCGAGACGACCTGACGCTTTTCATAGCCGAGGTCGATCTGGAGCTTCAGGAGCTTCTTTGCCTTCGGTACGGGCTCGCAGGCGATGACGTGAGCGGTTCTGAGCTCGACCTTCATGAAGTCGTCGATTCCGATAACGGCGCAGCCCTCGGGCTTCTCGACCGGCTTATTCGCGGCTTCGGCAGCCTTTTCGGCGGCTTCGCGCTCGGCGTTTATCTCAGCCATCAGTTTTTCCTCGTCAATACGCGCGAAGAGCGGCTTTGCCTCGCCGACCGAAGTTCCGGCTTTGAGTCCGCCGGACGTTGTGCTGTCGAGCGAGCGGACATCTGTTCCGAGCTCGTCAAGGATAGCCTTCGAGGTGGTCGGCATAAAGGGCTCGACTAAAATGGCGCCGATTCTGATGGTCTCGAGCAGGTTGTAGAGCACCGTGCCGAGTCTTGCCTGAGTCTCGGGGGATTTCGCGAGAACCCACGGCGTGGTCTCGTCGATATACTTGTTGGCGCGGCGGAAGAGCGCGAAAATCGCGTCGCTCGCGTCGGCGAGATGGTAGGAGTCAAAGCAGTCGGAAACCGTCTTCACGGCGGTCTCGCATGCCGAAACCAGTTCCTTATCGAGCTCCTCGGGCGCGGTGGGCTGCTGAATGACTCCGCCGAAATACTTGTGAGTCATCGCGACGGTGCGGTTTACGAGGTTTCCGAGATTGTTCGCGAGGTCGGAGTTGTAGCGCGACGCGACGGTCTCCCAGGTGACGCTTCCGTCGGAGGCGTAGGGCATCTCGGACAGGCAGTAGTGGCGGACTCCGTCGACTCCGAAGCGCTTTGCGAGCTCGTCGGCGTAGATGACGTTTCCGCGCGACTTGGACATCTTCTCAGTGCCGAAGTTGAACCACGGATGACCGAAAATCTTCTTGGGGAGCGGGAGATCGAGCGCCATCAAGAAGATCGTCCAGTAGATCGAGTGGAAGCGCATGATGTCCTTGCCGATGATGTGCACGTCAGCCGGCCAGAGCTTGTAGTACTGATCGGTCGGAGTTAGGTTGCCGTCCTCGTCGAAGCGGAGTCCGACTCCGGTCGCGTAGTTGAACAGCGCGTCGAGCCAGACGTAGACGACATGCTTCGGGTCGAAGGTCACCGGGATTCCCCAGGTGAAGGACGAGCGCGAGACGCAGAGATCCTGAAGTCCGGGCTTTATGAAGTTGTTGATCATTTCCTTCTTGCGCAGCTCGGGCTCGATGTAGTCGGGATGCTCCTCGATATACTTGAGAAGGCGATCCTGATACTTGCTCATTCTGAAGAAGTAAGCCTCCTCGTTCGCGCGGACGAGCGGGCGACCGCACTCGGGGCACTTTCCGTCTGTGACCTGCGACTCGGTGAAGAAGGACTCGTCGGGCACGCAGTACCAGCCCTCATAGCTGCCCTTGTAGATGTCGCCCTGATCGTAGAGCTTCTTGAATATCCTCTGCACGGTTTCGACGTGGTAATCGTCGGTTGTGCGCATGAACTTGTCGTAGGAAGTTCCGACACAGTCCCAGACCTCCTTGACCTGAGTGGCGACGCCGTCGACGTATTCCTGCGGGGTGATGCCCTTCGCGTTTGCTTTTTCCTCGATCTTCTGACCGTGCTCATCGGTGCCGGTCATCAGAAAGACGTCGTAGCCCTCCTGACGCTTGCGGCGGGCGATGCAGTCAGCCATGACGGGGTCATAGACGTTGCCGATATGCGGCTTTGAAGAGGCGTAGGCTATCGCGGTGGTTATATAGAATTTTCCTTTATCGTGGTTCGGGCAGTTGCACATATTGTTTCCTCCTTTGGGTTCTGGATACGCGACTTAGAAAAGGTCGCTGTGCGAGCCTGTGCGTATCAGTTTCAGAATAAGCGTCTCATTTATTACCTTATAAACAAGAAGCCAGTCCGGCTGAATATGGCATTCACGCATATCCTTATAATTCCTTGAGTTTGTCAATTGATGGTCTTTGTATTTTTCTGGGAGTGGCTGCTCACTGCACAGGATGGCAACGACCTCTGCAAATTTTTGCGGATCACATCCTCTTTTCACAGCGAGCTTATAGTCCTTCTTGAACTGAGCCGTGAATTCGGGTTTAAGCATTGAGAGCCTCCATCAGCTCGTCGACACTGTTGAATGGACCATACATATCCTCGTCCTTTTCCGCTGATTCCATTGCGGCGTATGTCGTCTCATTAGGCTCGTCAAGCTTTACCTCGAATGGAAGACCATGGCAGCGCAGAGCCTGGCGATAAAATATCCCGGTCGCTGTGCTCAGATCCATTCCGAGCGATTTAAAAAGCGCAGCCGCCTGAGTTTTCAGTTCGGGTTCCATGCGAAGTGTCAGATTTCCTTTGCTTGCCATATAATACACTCCTTTCACTTTATGTACTCATATTATATGCGATTTTAAATCGGATTGCAAGTGCAATGCACTTCAATTTTGTGACTTTTTGGTTAAATCTTCTCTCCGCCGACATACACCGCGGAGATGTCATTCTTATCGTCGAGCACGATGAAGTCCGCGCGCTTTCCGACCTCAAGCGAGCCGACGTCGTCGTAGACCCCGAGTAGCTTTGCCGGATGCTCGGTCGCGGTCGGAATCGACTCCTCAAGCGCGATTCCCGCGAACCTCGTGAGATTTTTCATCGCCTCGAAGAGCGAAATCGAGCCTCCGGTCAGCGTTCCGTCAGTCAAGAACACCGCGCCGTCGCGGACTACGACGTCAGCGCCGCCCATCTTGTAGTTTCCTTCCGGAAGCCCGGCGGCGGGAGCTGAATCGGTGATCAGTATCAGCTTGTCCTTCTTCGCGCGGTAGGCGACCTTCACGGCGGCGGGCGCGACATGCACTCCGTCGCAGATCAGCTCGACATAGGTGTCGTTTGACAGAGCCGCTCCGACGCAGCCCGGCGCGCGGTGCGAAAAGCCGCTCATCCCGTTGTAGAGATGCGTGAACGAGTCCGCGCCCCAGCCGATGCACTCGGCGCACTCCTCATAAGTCGCGTTCGAGTGACCGATCGCGACGAGCGCACCGAGCTTTTTCGCTCTCCCGACAAGTTCCTTCGTCCCCGGAACGTCGGGGGCGCAGATCGTGTAGAATACGAGCGATCCGGCGCGCTTTATAAGGCTTCCGAGCTCGTCCGGGTCGGGCTTCGCGATATACTTCGGGTCGTGCGCGCCCTTCTTGGCGACCGAGATATAGCGCCCCTCAAGGTAGACTCCGAGGATGTTCGCGCCCTCACCGCCCTTTGCGGCGAGCGCCGAGTCGACGCAGCGCTCAAGTCTCTCGAGCGGCTGTGACATCATCGTCGCCATGAACGAGGTCGTTCCGACCGAAGCGTAGGACTTCGCCATCGCGGTCATCCCCGCGGCGTCGACCTCGGTCGACTCGAATCCGCCGTGACCGTGCGTGTGGATGTCGATCATTCCGGGAATTATCCGCTTCCCGCCGATGTCGACGAGCTCTCCGGAGTCTTCAGGCGCGATCCTGCCGTCCTTCACGCAGAGTGTTCCCGGCTTGAAGCGGCGGCTTCCGGTGTCATAGATCAGTGCGTTTGTGAATCTCATGTTGTTTTCCTCATTTCCCACGCGAGTATCCCGGCCGCGCCGGCGGCGTTCAGCGACTCGCAGTCTTCGGTCATCGGTATTATCACGGTGTTACGGCAGGCTTCGATGAACTCGTCCGACAGTCCGTGCCCCTCGTTTCCGACGGCAAAGCAGACCTTATCGGGGAGTTTGAAGCCGCCGAGCCTTTTCGCGTTCTCTCTGAGCGCCGCGGCACAGACCTCGCAGCCAGAGCTCCTCAGCGAATCGAGCGCCTCGAACTCATCGGCGATCGTTATCGGCTGCCTGAATATCGTTCCCATCGCGGCGCGGATCGTCTTCGGCGAATATATGTCGGCGCAGTCGGGCGAGAGTATCAGCCGGTCGATCCCGAACGCGTAAGCTGTCCGGACGATAGTACCGAGGTTGCCGGGGTCGCGCACCGACGACAGCAGCAGCGCGCGGAAATTTCCGTTAAGCTCCCCGGGAAGCGGCAGTGTCGGGAACTTCTTCGCGAAGGCGACGATCCCCTGCGGGGCTTTCTCGTCGGTGAGCTTTGAGAGCACCTCGCCTGTGACCTCGAAGACCCTCGCAAAAGTTTCGCCGATTTTGTCGTGCGTTCCGGGCGTCGCGAAGACATATTCAAGCGAAAGACCGCTCTTCTTCGCCTCGGAAAAGAGCTTGACGCCGTCGAGGCGGAAGAGTCCCTCCGCGTCGCGCGCCTTCTTGTCCGAGAGCTTTGAGAGCCGCACGATGAGCGGATTCTGGCGGCTCGTGATCTTTTCGTGGTTCATCGTTTATCAAAAATGACCGGCAGAGCCGGTCATTTGTATTTTGCGCAATTACTTTGCGAGAGCTGCTTTAGCCTGCTCTGCGATTGCAGCGAACGCATCCTTGTCAGCGACGGCGATCTCGGCGAGCATCTTTCTGTTGAGGTCGATGCCCGCGACCTTGAGACCGTGCATAAGGGTCGAGTAGTTCATGCCGCAGACCTTGGCCTGAGCGGAGATACGTGCGATCCAGAGAGAACGGAAGTCTCTCTTCTTCATCTTTCTTCCGGCGAAAGCGTAGTTGCCGCTCTTCATCACCTGCTCTTTGGCCATCTTGAAGTGCTTGGACTTAGCACCCCAGTAGCCCTTAGCAGCCTTCAGAACCTTATTTCTTCTCTTGCGAGTCATCATCGCGCCTTTTACTCTTGCCATTTTATGTTATCCTCCAATTAATTCAGAATGTGTGTTGAGAGTTCTGTTCGCGAAATTACTCGCCGATGAGAGCTCTGTAGTTAGCAGCCATAGCGTTCGAGAGATATGCGTTGCCGCGGAGCTGTCTCTTTCTCTTGGGGGACTTGATGCCGAGCTTGTGGCGGCGGTTGGTGTGGTTGAGCTTAACAAGACCGCTCTTGGTGGTCGAGAATCTCTTGGCAGCTGCCTTATGAGTCTTTATCTTTGCCATTTTAATTTACTCCTTTGTGTTGTGGGTTCGGGCGGACCGCGAAAGAGCGGTCCTTGCGGGGGAAATGGGTGTACTGTCAGCCGGAAGGACAGCAAAAACAATTACTTGGCGGAAGGCTTCGCGGGGTTTATGATCATGCTCATGAAGCGACCCTCGAGAGCGGGCTTCTTGTCGACCGTACCGACGTCGGCGCAGGCTTCCTCGAACTTCGTGAGGATGTCGCGGCCGATGTCAAGGTGGCTCATCTCGCGTCCCTTGAACTTGACTACGACTCTGACCTTGTTGCCGTCATCGATGAAGCGGTGAGCGTGCTTTACCTTGGTCTCGAAGTCGTGGGTGTCGATGCGGCAGGAGAGCTGAATCTCCTTGACCTCGACAGTGGTCTGTTTCTTCTTGGCTTCCTTCTCTCTCTTGTCGCGCTCGAAACGGTATTTGCCGTAATCCATGATACGCGCCACCGGCGGTTCGGCGGCAGGAGCGATGAGCACGAGATCGAGATCCTTTTCGTAAGCCATAGCGAGCGCCGCGGACGAGGACATCACTCCGACCTGTTCGCCGTTCTCGCCGACGATGCGGAGCTCCTTAGCCCGGATTTCTTCATTGATTTGCAGTTCTTTTGTGCTAATAGCGAGCACCTCCAAATAAAACAAAAAGATCGTTTTGAAGAGACTCCTGATTCCTCAAAAAACGATCATCACTGCCCGAAAAAGGGATATTCTGATGTCGACCGCTGTCATCAATCTGAGGCGGTGAGGAAACCTGAGTCCTTCTTTGCTTACCGTAATATTATATCACGCTTTCAGCCGTTTGTCAAGGGGTTTTTGAAAAAAATCCGCGGGAAATCAAAAAAATCCGGGGCGGAGGATTTCCGTCCCGGTTATGATGGGCTATTTTTCGTTCTTTTCGAAGAAGTCGGTGATGAGCTTGAGCCGCTCCTCGGCGCCGCTTATCCGTCCGGCGTAGAAGGACGCGTAGTCCGGCGAGGGGTTGTCGCCCGCGAAGATCGAGCCTAACATGTGTCCGAAGCCCTGCCAGTTGTCGTAGGCGTAGGCGAAGCTGATAGCGAGGGTGTCGTTGATTATGTCGAGCGTCTGACCCGACTCGCTGTCATAGGTGAACTTCTCCTTGAGCGCGGTGTCGAAGTACGCCGGGACGACCGTCTTCCAGGTCTCGGCGGCGAGAGCCTCGAGTATCACGCCGGTGCGGTCGGGGTCGGGCGCGGTCGTCGGCACGGAGATGAGGTCGCCGCCGCAGAAGGTCCGGTAGGAATCCTGATTCTCGTCCCACTTTGGGAAGGGGATTATTCCGTACTCGACGTTCGACTCGCGGAGTATCGACGAGGCGTGTCTTACGAGCGCGAATCCGACGAGCGCGTGTCCGCCGGCGAATATCTGAGCCTGCCAGTCGGTCTGCACGGCGCCGGTCACGGGATCGTCGCCCTTTATGATGAGCGTGCCGTCCGACTCGAAGTAATATTTGTAGAGCTTTTCGACAAGCGACGCGACCTTCTCGCCGTTGACGACGATCTTCAGCGTCTTGTCGGGGTCTTTCTCGAGAACCGGAACGTCGCAGGAGACCAGCCAGCCGTTCTGGCTTGAGTGCGAGACATAGCCGTAGAAGTCGTCGACGTCGCGCTGGGAGTTGCCGTTCGTGTCCTCGTAGACGTCCTTGGTGAGCGAGAAGAGCTTATCCATCGTCCACGTTCCGGCGAAGACGTCGTCGTAGGGCAGGTCGAGCTTGCGGTCGGCGAACGCGCCCTTGTTTATGTAGAGCACCTTCGCGGATTTGAGCGCGCCGAGACCGATGACGTCGCCGACGAGATAGATCTGATTCCGGACGGTCATCTCGTCGATCATCTGATCCGACCACCAGGGCTTTGAGAAGTCGAGGTGATCGAGGTCGTAGAGGTTCAGGAAAGCGCCCTCGAGCGAGAGGTTCGGACCGCCGATTATGTGGTTCATCGCGAGGTCGAAATCGTCGTCGCCCGCCATTATCGAGTTCTTGATGAAGTTTGTGTGGTCGCCCCAGCTGGTCTTACCGGTGTCGATCTCGGTGATCTTTATGCCGAAGCGCTCGGAGACGCGCTGATTGCGCGCGTAGAACGCGTCGTCGACGACATCGCCAGACGCCTCCTCGGGAGCGTAGAGCGAGACCGCGGGATTCTTGCCGTAGTAGGTGGTCGCGATGCGGAAATCATAGCCGTCGTATTTCACGTCGGGGAGACCGTCGTCAACCGAGAGACGCGCGTCGGTCGTCTCGGCGGGTTCGGTGCTGTCGGGGGAACTGGTTGTGGTGTCGACGCCGCCCTCGGAGGAAGAGCAGGCTGCCAGCTGAAAAGCGGTGAGCAGAGCAAGGAACAGCGCGGATGGTCTGAGCATATCGGTTTGTTTCATTGTTAATCCTCACTGAAATTCACAAAAATATCCGCCGTGATCGGCGATCTGTAATGCAATAATATTATACCGCATCAGGCGGGTTAAGTCAATTGACGCAAGAGACAAAAAAGCGGTGAAATTTTTGTGAATAATGACGAACGCGATGCCGACAAAAATCGCCTCCCGCGGGTTTGCGGAAGGCGGTCTGGATTCATAAATCGCGGTGACGCTTCTGGTTTGTCCGCCGGGAAGGACTCCGGTCAGATCTTTACTTTATCAGCGTGAAATTGCCGATGAGGGGGAACTTTCTCGCTCTTCCCGACGCGGCGTCGACGATGCCGATGATGCTGACGATGAAGAACACGAGGTTGACCAGTCTGAGCACCGCCACGATTATTGTCGCGATGAACCCGAGATGTATCGCTCCGAACAGCGCGTAGAGCACCGTGCGGACTATTCCGAGCACGACGTTCCAGACGATCTCGGCGATCGCCAGCACGAGTCCCTGGTTCGCGTGGAAGCGCGCGAAGGGCGACTTCGAGCCGATAAGCGGCACGAGCACAAGCCACGAGATGTACGAGAGCACCGCCATAACCTTGTTGCTGTTCGCGTCCTGCGTGTCGAATTCGGTCGTGACGTCCTCAAAATCCTTGTTGAACTGCATTTCCTTTTCCTCCGAAAAAAATATTACAATGATATTATATCATGTTCCGCGGAATTTGTCAAGACAAAATCGAACTTTTTCGCGTGAAATGAATATCTGCGCGAAAGTCGGGGAAAGTTTATGTTTTCGACCTGATTTTGCCCGGATATATGTCCGGAGGTGTTTATGTTTTCAACCGCCTGGAAGAAAAGCTGTATAAACTCAACCATTCATCTGACGGTGTATTGACATTCTGACCTGACTCATGTATAATTATCTGGTATCATTTATTGATATCATATCAAAAAAGGAGCATCCTGTATGAAAAAACTGATAACAGCCATCCTGCTGTCCGCGCTCATCCTGAGCTCGGTCGCCTGTGGCGGAACACCTTCCGGACAGCCTGAGACAACCGCTCCGGACGACGCTCAGACCGAGACCACGACCGGGGAAGCGAAGCCCTCGCTTGAGGTCAAAGACTTCGATAACTACACCCTCCGCGTCCTGACCCGCGACGACGGCGCCACCGCCTGGCGCACGCTCGACCTTGTGGCTGAGACCGAGAGCGGCGACGCGATCAACGACGCCGTTTACAAGCGCAATCAGGCGATCTTTGAGACCTACAACGTCAATATCGAGCGCGTCATCGTCGACTTCGGACAGGTCGTGAATATCGTCCAGCAGTCGGTTCTCTCAGCGAGCAACGACTACGACCTCATCCTCAATATCCTGACAAACCAGGCGAAGCTCTCGGCGGCTGACTGCCTCTACGACCTGACCTCGCTGCCCTACATAGACGTAGACAACAAGTGCTGGGACACGGTCGGAAACGACTGCATGAGAATCGGCGGCAAGCTCTACTGCGTCATGGGCGACATCAACATCACCGACAACGACGCGACCTACTGCACGCTCTTCAACAAGAAGCTCAAGGAGCAGAACACCTCCGTGCCCGATCTCTACAAGCTCGTCAAGGACGGCAAGTGGACTCTCGATAAGCTGAGGGAGTTCGCCGTCAGCTCGACTCAGGACCTCAACGGAAACGGCGAGCTCGAGTGGGACAAGGACATGTGGGGCGTCATCGACCAGTATGAGATCGGCGTGGCGCTCCTGCTCGGCTCGGGAATGAAGGCGGTCAGCACCGACAAGGACGGCTATCTCGTCTACAACCTGAGCGATCAGAAGATCAACACCGCGTTCGGCAGGATCTACGACTTCTTCGCCGACCAGACCTATCAGCTGACCGCAGATAACTCGAAATGGTCGAGCGTCAAGGACCTCTGGAACGTCCTGGCGCGCGGAACGTTCAAGGAAGACCGCGCGCTCTTCTTCATGGGTCACATCGGAAACGTCCGCCTCATCCGCGACATGGAGACCGACTTCGGCATTCTCCCGATTCCGAAGCTCGACGAGTCGCAGGAGACCTACCACAGCATGATGCAGTCGAACAACGCCACCGCTTACTCGATCCCGATCACCGCCGACGCCGAGCGCAGCGCGCTGATTCTCGAGGCTCTGGGCGAGGGTTCGACCGATACTCTGCTCCCGGCTTACTACGAGACCACGCTGAAGCGCAAGGCGAGCCGCGACTCCGAGTCGTCGGATATGCTCGACCTTATCTTCGCGAACCGCGTCGTCGACTACTGCAACACCTACACCGACATCGGCATCAACAACTTCATCCAGAACGAGCTCAAGGCGACCTCGAACACCTTCGCGTCGGGCGAGGCTTCGAACCGCGCGACCTTTACCGAGAACATCGGAAAGATCAACGAGTCCTACCAAAAATAATCCCTCACGGCGAAAAGCTCCCCACGCGGGAGCTTTTTCGTTTTTCTGTCAGAAAAATTTCCGGGCGCGGTCAAATTATCGTCACATTGGCGTGCTATAATTTTACCAGAAAGAAAAAAGAAACCTTACAGACCCCTTACAGAAGGGAGAAAGGAAATAATATGAAAACCAACCGTCTCATAGTATTCGCGCTCGCGGCTCTGCTCGCCGTATACCCGCTTATGTCGGTCTCCTGCTCGGAAAGCCCGGACGCCCCCCCGACGACCGATCAGACGACCTCGTCCGACACGACGACCGGCACGACTCCGGCTGACACGTCGCCCGAAACATCCGGCTCTTCTGAGACAATCACCGGCACGACCCTCACCTTCTCGGACGCTGGCATCAGCATGACGAACGAGGTTTCATCGGGCTATAAAATCGACGGCAGGACGCTGACAATCGACGAAGCCGGAACTTATATCCTCACCGGAAGCTGTTCTGACGGCTCGGTCAAGGTAAAGAAAGGCACGACCGGAGTGACGCTCGTGCTTGACAATCTTACGCTCTCGGGCGGGTCGACCGCGCCGATAACCTGCGCGAAATCCTCTGAGGTTGAGATTGTCGTCCTCGGAACGAACTCGCTGTCCGACTCGGAGCAGAACAACGACGACAATTACCCCGACAACGCCGACGCCGAGAACGCCGTCATGAAGTTCAAGGACGGCTCGAAGGTCACGCTGTCGGGTTCAGGCACGCTGAACATCACGGCGAACGGCAAGAACGGCATCAAATCGGGCGCGACGACCGACTCCGAGGGCGAGGCTTCGCTGACAATCACTGAGCTCACGCTCAATATAAACGCTCCGGTCAACGACGCGGTGAACGCCGAGGCGCTTCTGAACGTCCTCAGCGGCAATATCACGATCGACGCGGCTGACGACGCGCTGCATTCCGACTACACGCTGAATATCGGCTCTGAGACGACCTCGCCGACCATCACGATTAACTCCTGCTACGAGGGGCTCGAGGGCGCGACGGTGAATATTTACTCGGGCGACATAACGATAAACGCGGAAGACGACCTCATCAACGCCGCCAACTCAGACCTCACCGATTATGATTTCTCGATCAATGTCCACGGCGGGAACATCACGGCTCAGACCACGACCGGCGACGGCTTCGACTCGAACGGCTCAATGACTATCTCGGGCGGAAACATCGTCGTCTGGACGGCGAACACCGCCGACAATGAGCCGCTCGACGCCGACGGACTCATCACGATCTCCGGCGGAACGGTTCTGGCGGCTGGCGGAAGCGCCGGAATGGGAATGAATCTCAGCGCGGAGCAGCCCTATGTGCTCTTCCAGAGCCAGAACGGCGGCTTCGGCAATGGCGGCTCAAACGCGGCGGTATCGAAGGGCTCGACGATAACGATCTCGGGCGGGTCTGAGGTTTACTCGGGCGAGGCGCTCACGAACGCGAATTACATCTTCTTC
>CAKSOR010000008.1 GCA_934477985.1 uncultured Eubacteriales bacterium | reverse complement strand
GTAGTACTTGTCCATCATGTTCTTGTTAAGGAGCATGAAGGTGTATTCGCCGATCTGCTGGTTGTTGATGATGGCGTATGTAGTCTTGCCGACTTTGCCAGCCGCCATGAGCGACGGGTTGATGTACGACTTGAGCAGCTTGGAGGAAGAGGAGAGCTGCTCGTCGAGTGCCGACAGAACGCCTTTCTCCGCGTACTTCTGGAACATCTTGTAGTCGGTCATAAGAAAAATATCAAGCTGATTGTCCTCGACCTCAGGATAGAGGGTCGTGGGCAGACCGTACTCGTCGAGCACCGTCTCATCAGCGATCTCAGTCGACTCCTCGGCAGAGGTCTCTGCGGTGGTGGTGTCCGTGCCGCCGTTCTTTCTCGCTTCCTTCTCGGCAGCCTTCTTTGCCTCAGCCTCAGCGGCCTCAGCGTCGAGTCTCTCCTGGATCTCGTCCATTTTCTTCTCGAGCATCTTGTCGTACTCAGCCTCAGTGTAGAGCATGAGCTTGACAGCGGTGTTGAACTGTGCCTCGGTGATGCGGCTCATGGCAGCCTCAACCTCGGCGATAGCCTCATCGGTCGTGCCTTTTTCCTTGACGCCCCAGATGGTGAGCGTCATCGCGCTTGCGACCTTATCCTCACCGACATCGCTCATGTCGTCTTCGTTTCCGCACGACGCAGTCATTATCGCGGTGCAGAGCATCGCTATGCAGAGCGCAATGCTTATAAGTCGTCTTTTCATTCGCTGTTTCCTCCTGAAATGATTCAGATAAATATACCTTATTTATTGTACACTATTTTTGGCGATATGTCAAGGGTTTTTTATCGCCCAAAACTGACTCTGACGATGATTTGCCGGGTCACACGACCGTGTGCGCATGATTTTTTTGTGCAGCATCTCCAAATTTTTGCATGTCTTTTCTACACATTATCCAAACGATTCGTGAGCTATCCACAAAATTCCGCGCATTTTTTTGTGAAACGCGCCGATTCTTCGTCAGAACGCCGATTTTTTCGTTTTATCTCAGTCGAGATAGTCCTTGAGGCGCTTCGAGCGGCTCGGGTGACGGAGCTTTCTGAGAGCCTTCGCCTCGATCTGACGGATACGCTCGCGGGTGATGTTGAACTCCTTGCCGACCTCCTCGAGCGTGCGGGTACGACCGTCGTCGAGTCCGAAACGCAGCTTGAGCACGTGCTCTTCACGCGGAGTGAGCGTGTGGAGCACCTCGTTTAACTGCTCGCGGAGCAGCGCGTAGGAAGCCGCCTCAGCCGGAGCGGGCGAGTCGTCGTCGGGGATGAAGTCGCCAAGATGGCTGTCCTCCTCCTCGCCGATAGGAGTCTCGAGCGAGACCGGATCCTGCGCGATCTTCATGATCTCGCGGACCTTATCGGGGCTCGTGCCCATGTTCTCGGCGATCTCCTCAGCCGACGCCTCGCGACCGTACTTCTGGAGGAGCTCACGCGAGGTTCTCGAGACCTTGTGGATTGTCTCGACCATGTGAACCGGAATGCGTATCGTGCGCGCCTGATCGGCTATCGCGCGGGTTATCGCCTGTCTGATCCACCATGTCGCGTAGGTCGAGAACTTGTAGCCCTTGCGGTAATCGAACTTGTCGACCGCCTTCATGAGTCCGAGATTGCCCTCCTGGATGAGGTCGAGGAAGAACATTCCCTTGCCGACATAGCGCTTCGCTATCGAGACGACGAGTCGGAGGTTAGCCTCGACGAGGGTCTTCTTCGCCTCGTCATCGCCGTGAGCCATCTTCTCAGCGAGCTTGAGTTCGGCGTCGTTGTCGAGCAGCGGCACTTTACCGATCTCCTTGAGGTACATTCTGACCGGGTCGTCTATCGCGAGACCTTCCTGGATCAGCATCTTCTCCATGTCCTCAGCCGACTCGTAGATCTCCGACTCAATGTCGGCGAAATCCGGGCTGTCGAGGTAGTTGACCTCGATGCCGTTCGACTCGAGATCCTCATATAACTTGTCGATCTGGTCGATGTCGAAATCGACGTCGCCGAGCGCCTCGTTGATCTCGGATGAGGTCAGCGAGCCCTTCGACTTGCCCTTCGCGATGAGGTCGCCGACGTTGAATTTCTTTTCACCGTCAAAATCATCGAGCTCCTCGTTTTCGGCTTCGTCCTTTTCCTCTTCGTTAAGTTCGTTTTTGGTCTTCTCTGCCATATTTATTATCCTTTCAAAATTATCTCTTTATCTTTTCCCGCTGACGCGCGATTATTTCCTCGATCGCGGTGCGGCGGTCGCCCGAGGCTTCGAGCTGCTTCTGCTCGCTCTGAGCCCTGAGCTTTTCTATCATGTCCGAGAGCACGCCCCCGCCGTTTTCTGTGAGCGGTCGGCGGCGCTCGATCATCGAGGTTATCCTGCCCATCTCGTCGGTGCTGAAGAACTCGGCGAGCGTTCCGTAGTCAAAAATATGCGCGTCGTCCGAGTGGTTCATCGTCTCCTCAAAAACCCTGCGGTTGAAGTCCGAGCAGAAATCCGAAGCCGAGAGCTTCAGTTTTCCCGAGCGGATCAGTCCGAGATTTTCGGGGAACAAAAGCAGGATTCCAAGGATGTTCTCCTCAGTGCTTACAGCGGCGGCGTTGCGGATCGTCTCCTGATTGACGCGGTCGCCGAAACCGGCGGTTTTGCGGACAATCTCGCCGAACTCCTCGCGCTTTTCCGACTTGTCGCGGGCGCGCTGAATACGCCTGACATCATTCTTGAGCGAGTCGCGCGGCAGCTCGAGCCGCTGTGAGACGACGCCGATATAGACCTCGCGCTCGGCTTCCGACCAGACCTCGGCGATTATCCGGCATAGCTCTTCAGCCGCCTTCACCTTCTCGTCGGGCTTTGTGATGTCGTGCCTTGAGAGCACGCTCTCGAGCTTGAACTCAAATCCGGCGCGGCTCTGGTCGAGCAGCAGCCTGAACTTCTCGTTCGCGGTCGAGCCGTTTTTTTTCAGGAACTCGTCGGGGTCTTTCGCGCCCGGGATGCGCAGGACGCGCACATCGAGCCCTACCTCGGCAAGTAGCCTCATCGCCTTGGAGGTGGCTCTCTGCCCCGCCTCGTCCGAGTCGTAGGAGATTATCACCTGCTTTGTGTAGCGCGACATTATCCGCGCCTGATCAGGCGTTATCGCTGTTCCGAGCGTCGCGACCGCGTTCTCGAAGCCGTGCGCATGGCAGGCAATGACGTCCATGTAGCCCTCGCAGAGGATCATCCGCTCGGCGCAGTTCGATTTCGCGAAATTGAGCGCGAAAAGATTGCGACTCTTCTTGAACGCCGGTGTGTCCGAGGTGTTCAGATACTTCGGCACAGAGTCGTCCATGACCCGCCCGCCGAACGCCACTACATTGCCGGTGACGTCGATTATCGGGAAGATCACGCGGTTTCTGAAATAGTCGAACGGCTTGCCGGTCTTCTTAGAGATGCCGCATAAGAACGCCGCGCTCATCTCCTTCGCCGTATAACCGCGGCTTTGCAGAAAGTCGGTCAGCATCCCGAAGCTCTCAGGCGCGAAGCCGAGACCGAAATGCTTTATCGTCGACCCGGAAAGTCCGCGTTTTGTCAGGTACTCGAGCCCCGCCGCGCCCTGAGGCGAGTAGAGACAGGAGTGGAAAAACTTCGCGGCTTCGCGGTTCATAGCGAGCACACGCTCGCGCTTTACCGCTCCGGGGTCATAGCTGTCGTTCTTCTCCTCAGGAATTGTTATCCCGGCGCGGTTCGCGAGGAGCTCGAGCGCCGCGCGGTACTCGAGATTCTCGCGCTTCATTATGAAAGTGACGACGTCGCCGCCCGCGCCGCAGCCAAAGCAGTAAAAGCTCTTCGTCGACGGAAATACCGTGAAAGACGGCGTGCGTTCGCTGTGGAACGGACAGAGCCCGTTGTAGTTCGAACCCGCGCGCTTTAAGTTCACATAACCCGAGATGACGTCGACGATGTCGCAGCGATACTTGATCTCTTCTTTTATTTCGGGTGGTATCATATGTAGAAAACGATCATCCTTTCAAACAAACGGGTCGCGTGTATCCGCGCGTTATGAATAAGCTGAATAAATCGAGTTTTTGCGCTGAAAAGGCTTGAATTTATGGGCTTTTCAGCGCAAAGACAACCTTAAATCAGCGTTTCCTTATCAGCCGTTCCAGCCGCGAGGGATCACAAGCTCCGAAAAGACGCTTATCGCCATGCGGTCGGTCATGCCCGAGACATAGTCGCAGACTCTGCGTCCGACCGGATCGTCATAGCTCCGGTAGAACTCCGGCATCAGCTCAGGGTGAGCCGAAAAATGCTCGAAAAGCCTGAAGATAAGCTCCTTGGCGCGCCGCTCCTCAGCGAGCACCTCGGGGCTGTAGTAGACGCGGTCGAACAGAAACTGTCTGAGCTCGGCGGTGGCTTTTCCGACCGGCTCTTCCATCGTGACGTCTGGTCTGCCCTCGTCAATCAGCCGCGATGTCGCCGACACGACGCTCATGACCATCGTGTTTATCCGCTCCGAGTGCCCCGAGCCGAGCGTCTCGTCAAAGCCGGCAAGGTCGCTCTCCTTCAGTATCCCGGCGCGCACGGCGTCGTCGATGTCATGGCTGATGTAGGCGATGCGGTCGGCAAACTTGAGTATCTTCCCCTCGAGAGTCGAGGCTCTGTTCTCGCCCTGGTGGTTGAAAATCGCGTCGCGGACCTCCCACATGAGATTGAGTCCCTCGCCGCCGCGTTCGAGCCTGTCGACTACACGAAGCGACTGCGCATAGTGCGAGAAATCGCTCGAATAGCACTCGCGCAGCGCCGACTCGCCGATATGTCCGAACGGCGTGTGACCGAGATCGTGCCCGAGCGAAGCCGCCTCGACGAGATCCTCGTTGAGCCGCAGGGCTCTCGCGATCGTCCGTGCGATGCCGGTGACCTCGAGCGTATGAGTGAGGCGTGTGCGGTAATGCTCGCCCTTTGGCGCGATGAAAACCTGCGTCTTGTGCATCAGCCTTCTGAACGATTTCGAGTGGATAATCCGGTCGCGGTCGCGCTGATATTCTCCGCGCAGCGGCGAGGGCTCCTGCGGCTTCTCACGCCCGCGCGAGGTCGATTCCCTCGCGGCAGACGGCGACAGCAGCTCCTCGTATCGGTCGATGAAGCTCTTTTCTGCTATAACTCTTCCCCCTCATTAAATTAGTGTAGACCTTCTCTTTTCGGTTACGCGGATAATATACGCCAAAAATCGTGCTTTTACTTTTTTGCGCCATCGATTTTACAATTTGTTCACATTTCTTCGAGCCATTTCGACCGTACGATGATTTTTTTCACATGGCACTTGACATCCGGTCAAGATTCTGTTATAATAATAATGTTACGAAGAGAAAGGGGAAGCTGAATGTCTGGTTTCGATAGTTTCATCGGCAATAAGGCGCTCGTCGCGCGGATACGGAGCGACATCAAGGCGGGTACGCTCTCGCACGCCTACATAATCGAGGGCGCGAAGGGCTCGGGCAAGCGGACTCTCGCAAAGCTCATCTGCGCCGCGGTCTCCTGCGGGTCGGACGACCGCCCATGCATGGAGTGCCTGTCCTGCGACAAGATAATGCGCGAGCAGTCGCCTGACGTCATCTGCATCGAAGCCGACGAGGGAAAGGTTCAGCTCGGAGTCGACGTCATCCGCCGCCTGCGCGACAACGCGATGTTCGGCGCGAACGACCTCGACGTCAAATCCTACATCTTCCCCGCCGCCGACACGATGAACCCGCAGGCTCAGAACGCGCTCCTGAAGCTCCTCGAAGAGCCGCCGGACGGAATACTTTTCCTCCTTCTCTGTGAGAACGCCGCCGACCTTCTGCCGACAATAAGAAGCCGCGCGCCGGTCTGCCGCCTCGAGGCGCTGTCCGACCGTGAGATCGCCGATTGGCTTCTCAAAAACGACGAGACCGCGAAGAAGCTCGCCGAAAAGAACCGCGAGGAATTCGACGTCGCGGTCAGGATGGCGAACGGCAGCCTCGGACGCGCAAAGGAACTCTGCGACCCCGAAAGAGCCGACGAGTGCCTGAAAAGCTGGCGTGCCGCGAAGGAATATCTCGCGCTTCTCGCCGCGAGGTCCCGCCCCGGCGGGGAAGCCGCGTTCTTTGAGTACGCGACTAAGCTGGCCACACCGAAACAGCGTCAGTGGCTCGGCGAGATCTACTCCCTGCTCTGCTCGGCTGTCCGCGACCTCACCGCCGCGAAGCTCACCCGAGAGTTCAGACCCGAGTTCTTCGTCACCGCCGACGACGCGCGGGAAATCGCGCATGACTACACAAGCCTGCGGCTCGTAAGGCTCTTCGACATCTTCACCGACGCCTTTGACGACCTCGGAAGAAACGTAAACCTGCAACTTTCACAGACCCGGACGGCAATGCTCGCCTCAGCGGCGGTCGCCGGAAGGTCGTGATCTGAATCTTTATAGAGGAAATAAAATGGATAACAATATGACTCCGCCCGAGAACAGCGAGGGCAAGAAAAATTCAGGAAAGCCGAACAACTTCCGCCGGCGCAGACCGCAGCGTCCGCCGCAGAAGGATCAGGCTGAGAACTCCCCGAACGGTTCGATAACCGTAAAGCCCGGTCGCTACGACCTCCCGCCCGAAGCCGAGCGGAAGAACGAGGGGGAAAAGCGCGATAACCGTCCGCGCCAGCAGAAACCGCGCCAGAAGCCAGATGAGCAGTCCGAGAAAAATGAGCGCGGCGAACGTCCCGAACGCCCAGAGCAGAAGAATCCGAATCGCCGCAGACGCGGTCGCCGCCGTCAGAGCCAGAATCAGCCGTCCGGCAACGTCCCGACCGAGGAAATCGTCGAGATCGCCGAGGAGGAGAAGGCGATCAGCGAGTACATCGCGGTCACCGCTCCGATCGACGGCGAGCCGTCCGAGGCTGAGATAATCGAGGAGCTCAACTCCGCCGTCAGCGTCGGGGAAGTTCCTGGAACAGCGCCAGCCGATGAGCCAGCCGAGCCGGACGCGTTCGCCGACTATGTCCCCGAGATTCCCGCCGAGTCCGAGCCCGAACCGCTCGCGACATACGAGATAATCGGCGTGCGCTTCAAGTCGACCGGCAAAATATACTATTTTGACCCCGACGGACACAGGTTCAGGCGCTCCGACCCGGTCATCGTCGACACCGCGCGCGGACTCGAGTTCGGCACGGTCGACATCGGAAACCGGCTTGTCACCGAGCGTGAGGTTGTTCTGCCGCTCCGCAAGGTCGTCAGACGCGCGACCGGGGACGACATCTCCCGCGCAGAGGCGAACGCCGCCCGCGCCGCCGAGGCGTTCACGATCTGCGGCGAGAAGATCGACGAACACAAGCTCGGTATGAAGCTGGTCGACGTCGAGTACACCTTTGACAACTCAAAACTCCTCTTCTACTTCACGGCTGAGGGCAGAGTCGACTTCCGCGAGCTCGTCAAGGATCTCGCGTCGGTGTTCAGGACAAGAATAGAACTCCGCCAGATCGGCATCCGCGACGAGACCAAGCTGCTCGGCGGAATCGGCATCTGCGGTCGTCCGTTCTGCTGCAAGACCTTCCTCTCGGATTTTGTTCAGGTCTCGATAAAGATGGCGAAGGAGCAGAATCTCTCGCTCAACTCAACGAAGATCTCGGGCGCGTGCGGAAGATTGATGTGCTGCCTGCGCTACGAGTACGACACCTACGCCGAGGAAATCAAGAAGACCCCGAGAGTCGACCAGATCGTCACGACTCCCGACGGCGAGGGCGTCGTCACCGAGGTGAACCCGCTCGCCGGACTCTGCCGCGTCCGCTTCACCGACCGCAACGACATGCCGCCGAAGGTCTTCCACCGCGATGTGCTGACCGTCATCGGCGGAAAGGGCGTCAGAAAAAACGCTCCGCAAAAGCCGCAGAAAGAGGTCGCCGAGACTCAGGAGACCGAATCCAAATAATAAATGTTTTCCCCCGCAGGCGTTAAAAATAATGAACGAAGTATAAATTTTTTCGAATACCCCTTGCATTTTCTGAAAAATGTGGTACAATTGATAGCGTAAAAAATTAGATGGAGGTGTATCTGAAAATGGCATACAAGATCGGTGACGATTGCATCGCTTGCGGCGCTTGCGCGGACGAATGTCCCGTTAGCTGCATTAAGGAAGGCGACGGCAAGTACGAGATCAACGCTGACGAGTGCATCGAGTGCGGCTCGTGCGCTAGCGTCTGCCCCGTTGAGGCTCCCAAGAAGGAAGACTGAGTTCCTTACATTCTGAAAAAGCTGCCGCGATGAACGGCGGCTTTTTTACTCATATAGAATATTAAGGCGCTGTCACGCGCCGACGGAGTAGATAAATGGCAAACATTGTTAATATAGTGAATTTTGTCCGCGGAAAAGAGCCGCGCAACCGCTCGCTTGACCTCACAGAGACGATCCGCGAGGAGATAAAGTTAAACAAGAAATACAGATTCCAGAACACGATACTCTTCCAGTACGACGCGCTGAATCAGCCAGAGTTCCAGCCGCTGATAAAGGAAGCCGACGACGGCACGACCGAGTTCGGATTCTGGTTTGAGGTCGTGCAGCCGCTCTGCGAGAAGGTCGGGATAAAGTGGCGCGGAAGACCGGGCTTCGAGTGGGACTGGCACGTCTGCCCCGGATTCCTGATGTCGTACACCGAGTCTGAGAAAAAGCTGCTCATCGACGAAGCTTTCGAGAACTTCAGGGAGCACTTCGGACGCTATCCGTTCTCGGTCGGCTCGTGGCTGCTCGACTCCTTCTCGATAGATTACATGCACGAAAAGTACGGCGCGGGAGCTTTCGCGATCTGCCGCGAGCAGTGGGGCACTGACGGCTACACGCTCTGGGGCGGCTACTACAACGGCGCGTATTATCCGTCGCGCGAGAATTCCTTCACGCCGGCTCAGACCGAGAAATACCGCGTCGACGCGCCGGTCTTCAGACTGCTCGGCGCCGACCCGATACACTGCTACTACGAGAAATCCCCGGTAAAGGCGCGCAACAAGACCGGAATGAATCTCCACACGCTCGAGCCCTACTGGGGCTGCGGAAAGGACGAGAAATGGATTGACTGGTACTTCGGAACGACCTTCGCCAGTGAGAACATGGGCTTCGGCTACACTCAGATGGGTCAGGAGAACAGCTTCGACTTCCCGACTATGAAGGACTCTCTGCCGATGCAGTACGACTATCTCGACAAAGCCGCGAGAGCCGGTCTCGTCGAGGTCCGGACGCTCGGCGACACCGCGCGCATGTTCCACGATAAATATAAAGACACACCCGCGACGGCGATCACGGCTCTGCGCGACTGGCACGAGTCGAACTGCCAGTCAGTCTGGTACAACTGCAAGAACTACCGCCTGAACCTCTACGAAGCCGACGGAAAAGTCTCGATCCGCGACCTGCACAAATTCGACGAGACCTACCGCGACAGACTGCTCGACCACCCGGCGACCGAAAACGAGGCGACATACGACAATCTCCCGGTGATGGACGGACTGCGCTTCACCGACGAGACGACTGAGGCGGGCATTTTCCTCGGTGAGGGCAGCATCCTGTCGGTCTGCCGCGACGACGGTGAAAACGCCGACGAGCTGATAATCCGCACGCTGATCGACAGAAAGGTCATCAAGATCTTCGTCTCGCCCGAGAAAATCGCCTTCGAGAGCGCGGAGGATTTCAGCCTCAGATTCAGCGCGAAGAAGGACTGCCCCGACATCGCCGGACACGACGAAAAGGGAATCAATTTCTGCCACAACTCCTACAGATACAGACTCGAAGCCGAGGTCGGACGCTTCGACGGTCAGAGCTTCCTCTCCGACGGAAAGAAAATAGTTCTTATACTGAAATGAAAGATATCACGATAACCTATACGGTCGGCGATTCGCTCTATGTGAACACGACCAACCGCTGCTCGAACAGCTGCGATTTCTGCGTCCGCTCGCATGGCGAGGCGCTTTACGGCGACCTCTGGCTCGACCACGAGCCGAATAAGGAGGAGATTTTAGCCGACATCGAGCGCCGCGAGCCCGAAAAGTTCCCCGAGCTGGTCTTCTGCGGCTACGGCGAGCCGACCGAACGCCAGGACGACATCGTCTGGGTCATGCGCGAGCTCAAAAAGAAGCACCCGAACCTCAAGATACGCATAAACACCAACGGTCAGGCTGACTTAATAAACGGTCGCGACACGACTCCCGAACTCGAGGGTCTCGTTGACACATTGTCGATAAGCCTGAACTGCGCGAACGCCGCGAGCTACCAGAAGGTATGTCACTCGGAGTTCGGCGAAAAGGCGTTCGACGCGCTGATCGACTACGCCCGCCGCGCGAAGAAGTATGTTCCGAAGGTGGTTTTCTCGGTCGTACGCGGGTCGATTCCCGACAGCGACATCGACATCTGCCAGAAGATCGCCGACGACGCCGGAGTGACACTCAGAGTCCGCGAGATGCTCTGAAAAAATTCACAGATCGTCTATAAATATTTGCACACCCCCTTGACTTTTGGACGATTTCATGATATAATCTGAAGTGCACTATATTCTGTATGGAGGAAATCATGAAACGCTTTATCACACTCATCATCGCGCTTTCCCTCATCGCCGGAATGGCTGCCTGCGGAGACACCGCTGCGCCTGACAGCGAAATCACAAAATCCGGCTCGGACGAATCCACGACCGAAGCGCCCGCGGCGACCTCCGGCGTCCCGTCCGACCTGAAGCTGAACGGCGAGGAGATCAACATCTGGTACACGAAAGACGGCACGAATTACACAGACATCGCGGGTGAACAGACCGGCGATGTCCTTGACGACGCGGTGTTCAGCCTGAATCTCGCCGTGCAGGAAAAGCTCGACTGCAAGCTGAATCTCATCGACTCGGGCGTCAACCAGCGCCAATGCCACAACGAGATCTCAAAGCTGCTGCTCGCCGACGACACATCCTACGACGCTTTCTTCGCGACACAGTGGTCGGGTGGAAAGCTCGTCGCACAGGGACTCTATCTGAACGTCGCCGACGCGCCGTATCTCAGCTTTGACAAGCCTTGGTGGGATCTCGGGTATATGCGCGAGATGTCGGTCGGCAAGGACAGAATCTACACGCTCGTCGGCGACTACGCAATCGACCGCACGCGCTATCTGACCTGCTGCTACTACAACAAGAGCATCTGGGGCAGCTTCTACGGCGACCCCGACAGCCTTTACACAAGCGTCGAGAACGGCGAGTGGGACTATGATATGCTGATGAAGGTCTGCGCCGATGTCTACGAGGACACGAACAACAACGGAAACGTCGACCGGGACGACAAGCTCGGCACGGTTCTCTGCTGGAACGACGACATCATGAGCCTGCTCTACTGCACCGGCGCGCGCATCACCGAGCGCGACAAAGACGGCATCCCGCAGATCGTCATGAACAGCGAGCGCAACAATGACATAATCTCGAAGCTCCACAAGCTCGCCCGCGGTTCAGTCGGCATCTTCTACGGTCACGAGACCGAGACGACCGAGGCGCAGCTCAACAGCGCGAAATTCGTCGGCGGCTCGAGTCTCTTCATGTTCGGTCAGTTCACGACTGCCGAGCTGCTGCGCGAGATGAAGGACGACTATGGAATAGTTCCGATACCGAAATATAACAAGGAACAGTCGGACTACAAGTCGACCGTCTACGAGGTCATGCGCTTCATGGCGCTTCCCTACAACTGCCAGAAGGTCGACTCGGTCTGCGCGGTGCTCGAGGAGATGGCGTTCAGGGGCTATAACGACGTTCTGCCGGTCTACTATGAAACCGTGCTAAAGAACAAATACGCGCGCGACGACGTGTCGGTAAAGATGATCGACATGATCCGCGAGAACCTGACGGCTGATATCGCTGTAATCTACGGAAGCGGCTTCGGCGGACTCTGCTACGCTCCGCGCGAGCTTATCGGACAGGATTCCGACGGTTTCGCCTCGAAATACGCCTCGATGGAATCGAGCGCCAAAGAAGCGAGCCAGAAATTAATCGAACAATTCATGGAGCTTAATTAAATGCTATACAACAATTTCGAACTCTACAATATAGCCGAACTCATACCGTATAAGGACGGCGGCTTCAACATGTCGCGCCTTCCGGCGACTGTCCGCGCGGCTATGGGTCAGCAGGGACAGCGTATGGCGTGCAACACCGCCGGCGCTGAATTCCGTTTCGTACTGAACTCGGGCGAAGCTGAGATAACGCTCAGAATGGACACGCCCGGGATGAACAGCCGCGCACTGCTCTATTTCGGCGGCGTGCAGTCGGGCTGGGAGACCCTCTCGTACACGATCGGATACGAGCCGGTCACGATAAAGATAAAGAACCACAACAACCCCGAAATGCTCCGCAGAGTCACCGACGCCGCCGGATATAACTTCGACCCGAAGGTCATCCGCCTGACGCTTGACTCGGCGCAGCTGATTCTCCTCGACGCGAAGGGCGACGTCCGCCCGCCGATGCCTTCCGAAGTGCCGAAAAAGCGCTTCATGATGTATGGCTCATCGATAACCCACGGAAGCCTCGCCTGCTCGTCGAACCTCACTTATCTCGCGCAGATCGGAACCCGTCTGAACTGCGATTTCTACAGCTACGGCTTCGCGGGCGCGTGTTTACTCGAGCCCGAGGTATGCGACTACATCTCCGAGCAGTCGAACACGATAAACCCGCGCTCCTGGGATTTCGCCATCCTTGAGCTCGGAATAAACGCTCTCGGGCTCGCGAACGATGAGTTCGCAAGTCGCGTAGACTACCTCCTTGACGCGATGCTCACGAAAAATCCCGGTAAGAAGCTGTTTGTCATCGACATTTACTACCATTCGGGGGATTTGAACGGCAGTCAGAAGACCGCGGATTTCCGCGAGATCGTCAGAAAGGCGTGCGCGGTCAGAAGCGCCGATCATCCTGAGCTCCTTCACATCGACGGACGGAAGCTGCTGTCAGGTCCGCGCGGACTCTCGGGCGACTTCGTCCATCCGAACGTCGAAGGCGTTCGCGAGATCGCCGACAAGCTCGGAGATATTCTCGAGGAAGCACTCAGATGACGCTAACTGTCATAAGGTACGGCACAACCTCGTTCGGCGAGGATGTGCTGCTCGAAAACGGAGACAGTCGGGTGCGGCTTCCGATCTCGCTCACATTCTTTCTCGTGACCTCCGGCGACCGGAGGATACTCATTGACACCGGATTCGACCCGAAACCCGGCGCTGAATTCATCAGAACGCCGGTCGACGCGCTCGCTCTGGCGGGATTCTGCCCAGATGACATCACCGACGTTGTGATCACGCACGCGCATTTCGACCACATCGGCGGCGTCAGGCATTTCCCTGGCGCGCGGATTATCATCCAGAAAGCCGAGTCGGACGCCCGCGAGCTTGACGGGATGAATGTCGTCACCTTCGACGACGAGTCCGGGTTTGACCTTCCGGACGGCGAGCTGCTCGTGAAGCGTATCGGCGGTCACACGATCGGCTCATCGGTCGTTTATGTAAGCTCCGGCGGCACGAAATACCTGCTCACAGGCGACGAGATCTACCTTCCGCTGACCCTTGAGACCGGGCGGCTCTCCGGCTCGCTGTATGACCGTGAGAAGAACAGCAGGTTCGTTGAGGAAGTAAAGCGCGGAGAATATGTCCCGGTGATCTTCCACGACCCCGCGATAACCGACAGCTGCTTCGGGACAAAACAGCTTATCTGACAGCGGCGGAAATCTGCTTTCCCACCGCGTCGTTCGCAGAAATTCATTCGCACAATTATATACAGGCTGCCGCAAACGCGACAGCCTTTTTCGAAAAATGGGAGTGATCAGATGTACAGATACTCGATACCGATTGACAACGAGCATTTCAAACGCTCCGGGCGGGAGCGCGTCGTGAAAGCCATACGCGAAGCCGGAATCGACCGTGTTTTCCTGGCGATCGGCGCGATGACGACCGACCAGGCGGCGCGCCGCCGGATGCTCGATACCCTCGCCGACAACCTCGACTTTCTGAAGAACGAGGGCTTTGAGACCGGAGTCTGGCTCTGGGCGTTCATGTGCAGCGGCGGTGACTTCACGCGCATCGCCGGAGTCACGGGCGGACAGTCAGCCGAGGAGCGCTGCCCCGCCGACCCGGAGTTCAGGGAGTTCGCCGCGGGTTACATTGAGGACATCGCGAGACTCTCGCCCGACATAATCCTGCTCGACGACGACCTGCGGTTCGGGCATCACGAGTGCGGGCTCGGCTGTCTCTGCGAGCACCATCTTTCCGACATCAACAATCGGCTCGAAACCTCGCTCTCCCGCGGGGAGCTCTCGACAAAAATCTTCAGCGGCGGCGAAAGCAGATACCGCGACGCTTACATGAAATCGCTCTGCGGCTCGATCCGCGAGTACTCGCTAACGCTGCGCGCGGCGGTCGACCGCGTCAATCCGTCGATACGCCTCGGTCAGTGCGCCTGCATAACCTCTTGGGATCAGGAGGGCATCACCGCGCCCGAGGTATCGCTCCTGCTCGCAGGGACCACCCGTCCGTTCCTGCGGACGATCGGCGCTCCGTACTGGGCGGTAAACCGCAACTGGGGAAATCGGCTCGGCGACGTCATCGACCTCAACCGCCGTGAGATACGCGTCGCGAAGGCTCTCGACGATTCTATCGAGGTCGTCGGCGAGGGCGACGTCTACCCGCGCCCTCGGTATGTCATCCCCGCGTCGTATCTCGAGCTCCTTGACCTCGCGCTTATCGCCGACGGCGCCGCGGACGGACTGCACAAGTACATGCTCGACTACTTTTCGGCGGCGTCCGACTACGAGCCCGGCTATCTGTCGCGCCACAACGCGGACAAAGCCGACCGCGAAATTGTCGCCGCAATCTTCTCCGGAAAAACTCAGGTCGGAGTGCGCGTTCTCTCGACCGAGCGGAAATTCGCCGGCTATGAGCTTCCGGAAAACGGAACGGCGTTCACGCAGGATATGCTCTTCTCGCGCTCATACCGCTTCGCGACCGGATGCTCGCTGCCGATAACCTTCGACGGCGGGTGCGCAGGGATACTCTTCGGCGAGGACGCGAAATATTCCGACGCTGATACCAATCTTCCGCTGATAATCGACCTGCACGCCGCGAAGATACTTGAGGAGCGCGGAATCGACACCGGAATTCTTGCGGCATTATAAGCCCATCCGGACAGTATTTCCCGGGAGCGGATGACTACACGGCGGTGAATTTTCCTTTGACCGCGCACGATGTCAGGCTGAAGGACGGCGCAAAGCCGCTCGCGTTCTGCAACGGCAATATCCCGTCGGTCTGGGAATATTCAGGCGGCGGAAGACGTTTCCTTGTCCTCAACTTCCATGCCGACCGCGACGACGAGCGCTTCTGGAGAAACTACCATATCCAGAGTCTCGTGACCGATTTCGCCGCGCCGCCGGTCAGCCTCACCGGAGAGCCCGACCTGTATATTCTGGCGGCAGAATCAGCGGACAGACTCGCGGTTCTCCTGCTCAATCTCTCAGCCGACCTGATCCCCTCTCCCGAGGTGACTGTCCCGCGCGGCACACCGACCCGGTTCGTGAACTGTTCGGGCGCTATGGACGGCGGTAAGCTGCGGCTCTCAAAGCTGCACGCCTTCGATTTCGCGGCGTTTGAGATCGCATTTTAGTCGAATTCGTCCGTGTGTTCATCGCACGGACGTTTTTCACGCTTTACCGTCATAACGTCTTAATAATATTGTTCAAATTTGCACTTGAAAAATCGCGGGAAACATGGTATAATAAAAAGAAATAAACGGTGCTTCCGCGATTAACCACGGAAATGCCGCCAAAATACCGCAATTTTTTCGGAGAGAGGAAATAATTTATGTTACCACAAGTCGAACAGATAGCCGCCAGAGTGCGCGAACTCCGCTCGATACTCGAGATCGACGCCGATGAAGTCGCGTCGAAGATCGGAGTCAGCCGTGAGGAATTCGACGCATACGAGAACGGCGCGACCGATATCCCGGTCGGAAAGCTCTACCTCATCGCAAACGAACTCCACGTCGACCCGACCGTACTCCTTCTCGGAGACGAGCCGCGAATGGTCGACTACACGATTGTCCGCGGCGGAAAGGGACTCGATGTAGAGCGCTACAAGGGCTACAAATTCTCGTCGCTCGCATATAATTACATAGACCGCGAGATGGAGCCCATGATCGTCACGCTCGATCCGACCGACGCCATCCCCGATCTCGTCACGCACGAGGGACAGGAGTTCAACCTCGTTTTGGAGGGCACGGTCGCCGTCAACCTCGGCAACCGCGAGTACATCCTCAACGCCGGGGACTCGATCTATTTCAACCCGTCGATCCCGCACGGTCAGCGCGCCATCGGAAAGGTCTCGAAGTTCCTCACTGTCATAAATGAGAACATGAAACGCAAAAAATAAAGGACAAAGCCATGAATTTTCTGAAAAAATACCTCCCCCGCGTCGACTTTCGGAGCTATGAGGACTTCAAGGCAAACTACCGCATAAACATCCCCGACAACTTCAATTTCGGCTACGACATCGTCGACGAGTACGCGCGTCTCGAACCCTCAAAGCCCGCGCTCATCTGGCTCAACGACGCCTGGGAGGAAAAGCACTACACTTTCGGCGACGTCAAGGAGCAGTCCGACCGCATCGCAAACGTATTGAAGTCGCTCGGAATACATAAGGGCGACCGCGTGCTGCTGATCTTAAAGCAGCGCCCGGAGGTCTGGTTCACGCTCGTAGCGCTCTGCAAGCTCGGTGCGACCGCGATCCCGGCGTCCTTCCAGCTCACCGAGAAGGACATAATCTACCGCTGCGACGCCGCTGAGGTCAAGATGATCATCGCCGCCGAGGACGAGAACATCATCGGTCACATCCAGAACTCGCGCTCAAAATGCAAGACGCTCAGATACGTCGGACTCGTCGGCGACGACATCTCGGAGCGCTTCGACGACTCGATACTCGATATGCGCAGACTCACCCGCGAGGCGAGCCCTGATTTCGAGCGCCCGACCGGCGACGAGGCTACGACAAACTTCGACATCATGCTTATGTAGTTCAGCTCGGGCACGACCGGAATGCCGAAGATGATCACGCACAACTTCCTCTATCCGCTCGGCCACATCACGACCGCTCACTACTGGC